>NZ_JBSGET010000059.1:0-45400 GCF_053603035.1 Kitasatospora sp. NPDC004272
CGCCCGGGCACCCGGCCGGGCGGGCGGGGCGGGCGGGGCGGGCGGGGCGCCGGACGGGGGAGAATGGCGGGGTGACGAACAGCCCCGTTCTTGATTCCGGCCGGATGGCGGAGTTCCGCGAGGCGCTGCTGAGCGCCTCCTTCACCGCCGACGGACTGCTGGACCTGCTCGGCCCCACCGCGTACGCGGCGCTGGCCCGCAGCGAGGCCGTTCCCGCGCTGCGGGCGACCCGCGGCGGCTCGCCGCTGGAGACCCTGGTGCGGCTTTTCCTGCTGCAGCGGGCCGTGCCGAGGGCCGCGGCCGCCGCCGCGCTGCCGACCGACGGGCTGCTGGACGGCCTGCTGGCCGACGGCTGGCTGGCGGCCGACGGCGACGGGCTGCGCGCCACCGTGGACGTGCGGCCGTACGCCGACGAGGTGGCCGGGCTGCCCAGCGCGGACGCCTGGGTGGTGTCCGACCTGGGCTGCGCCGTCGGCGGCGCGGGCGGGATCGGCTCGGGCCGGACGGCCGCCGGGGTCGAGCGGCGCGACCTGGTGCTCGGCGTGGGCGGGGCGTCCACCACGCTGGCCAACCTGACGGTGCGCCGGCCGGTGCGCGAGGTGCTGGACCTGGGCTCCGGCTCCGGCGTGCAGGCCCTGCACGCGGCCCGGCACGCCCAGCGGGTCACCGCCACCGACCTCAACCCGCGGGCCCTGCACTTCACCCGGCTGACCGCCGCGCTCTCCGGCTTCGACCAGGTGGAGACCGCCGAGGGCAGCCTGTACGAGCCGGTCGGCGACCGGCGCTTCGACCTGATCGTCTCCAACCCGCCGTTCGTGATCTCCCCGGCCGGCCGGTTCACCTACCGGGACGGCGGGATGGCCGGCGACGAGCTGTGCCGCAGCGTGGTCCGCGGCGCGGCCGCCCACCTGGCGCCCGGCGGCTACTGCCAGCTGCTGGCGAACTGGCAGCACGTCGAGGGCGAGGACTGGCGCGACCGGCTGGCCGGCTGGGTGGCCGGCACCGGCCTGGACGCCTGGGTGGTGCAGCGCGAGGTGCAGGACGTCGCCCAGTACGCCGAGCTGTGGCTGCGTGACGGCGGCGACCACCGCGGCGAGGAGTACGCCGACCGGTACGAGGAGTGGCTGGACGCCTTCGAGGCGGCCGGCGTCGAGGGCATCGGCTTCGGCTGGATCACCCTGCGGGCCTCCGGCGCGGCCGAGCCCGTGGTGCGGATCGAGGAGTGGCCGCACCCCGTGGAGCAGCCGCTCGGCCCGCACATCGAGGAGTGGTTCGCCCGGCAGGACTTCCTGCGCGCCCACGACGACGCCGGGCTGCTCGCCGCCCGCTACCTGCTCGCCGACGAGGTGGTCCAGGAGCAGATCGGCGACCCCGGCTCGGAGGACCCGGAGCACGTGGTGCTCCGGCACAACCGGGGCATGCGCCGGGCCACCAAGGTCGACACGGTCGGCGCGGGCTTCGTCGGCGTCTGCGACGGCACCCTCGCCGCCGGGGAGATCGTCGACGCGATCGCCCAACTGCTCGGCGAGGACCGGGAACTGCTGCGCGAGCGGGTGCCCGAGTCGCTGCGGCTGCTCACCGAACAGGGCTTCGTCGAGCCGGTGCGCTGAACCCAGGCCGGTCCGGCCCGGTCCGGCCCGCGCCGCCCGGTCCGGCCCGTGCCGCGCTGCCCGGCCCGCGCCGCCCGCCCCGCGCTGCCCCGTACCGCGCCGCACCCGCCTCCGGCACACCCGTGCCGCCCCGGCGGCCGGGCCCGTCCGGTGGTGACGTTGGTCACCCGGTGGCCCCGGTGACCTGTGCGGCCCGCCCTCGTTGGGCACGGTGGCCGGGCCGCGGCGCCCAGGGCCGCGCCGAGGCCCGCGCCGTGCTCGGCACGCCCCGGGCGGGGCGTGTTCACCCGCCCTTTCCCCGTGCGTGGCCGGGCGTACTCCGGGTGTCCGCCACCGGTTGTCCACCGGCTGCCAGGGTGCTGTCCACAAGCTGTGGAAACGCGGGGGAGGCCCGGGGTGGAGACGCCGACGGCGCTGGTGGGCGGGGCGGTCCTGACGCTCTTCGGGAGCGCGCTGCTGCTCTGGTGCGCCGTGGAACTGCGCCTGCGCCACCGCCTGCGTCGGCGTGGCGTGTCGGCCACCGCGCAGGTGGTGGCCGATCCGGACCGGGCCGGTGCGATGGACGGCAGTCCGCTGCTGTCCTACCCGGTGGCGGCCCTCGGCGAGCGGGCCGCCGCCACCGCCGGGACGGTCCGCGAACTGCACCCGGTCGTCGAACCGGACGAGCCGTACCACCTGGTGCTGGCCCGGCCGCGGGGCAGCACGCCGCTGCGGCGCCCGGCCCGGCTGGCCCCCGGCGCGGCCGTCCGGGTCGCCTACGACCCGCGGCGGCCGGACCGGGTGGTGCTGGCCGCGCAGGAGGAACTCCCCTCGCTGCCCGCCGACCTGTTCTGGGTGCTGCTCGCCACGTCCGCGCTGGCCGGCGGCCTGACGCTGCTGGCCACGGCGCTGCGCTGACCCCGCCGGGCCGGGGCGGCGGAACGCGCCGGTCGGTCACGCGGGTCGTCCTCCCGGACACCCCGGCGAGGGGCGTCCACCGGCCGCGCGGGCGGGTTCCGGCCGTTCGGCGACCGACCCGGTCGCACCGGGTGACGGGTGCGGTTGCCCGGGAAAGACATGCCCCGGGACCTGCCATCGGGTTACCGTTCGAGTGGCGTCGGTCGGCCTTGCCGGTGAAAAAGCAGGTTCCGTCCGTTTGACAAGGGTGGCCAGGGTACGGTCACACTCCGCTGGTGGGGCTGTCGCGCTGAGGCGGTCCAGGAGCTTTGGTAAACGACCGGGAGAGAAGAGCGAAGGTGTCCCCGAGCAGCGAGACCGCGCACGGCAAGCGACTCGTCATCGTCGAGTCGCCGGCCAAGGCCAAGACGATCAAGGGCTACCTCGGGCCCGGCTACATCGTCGAGGCCAGCGTCGGTCACATCCGTGACCTGCCCGGCACGGCCGCCGAGGTCCCGGACGAGTACACCGGCGAGGTGCGCCGCCTCGGCGTCGACGTGGACCACGACTTCGCCCCGATCTACGTGGTGAACCCGGACAAGAGGTCCCAGGTCACCAAGTTGAAGTCACTGCTGAAGGAGTCCGACGAGCTCTTCCTCGCCACCGATGAGGACCGCGAGGGCGAGGCCATCGCGTGGCACCTGCAGGAAGTGCTCAAGCCCAAGGTGCCGGTGCACCGGATGGTCTTCCACGAGATCACCAAGGACGCGATCCAGGAGGCCGTGCGCAACCCGCGGCACCTGAACAAGCGCCTGGTCGACGCCCAGGAGACCCGCCGCATCCTGGACCGGCTCTACGGCTACGAGGTCTCCCCCGTGCTGTGGAAGAAGGTCATGCCGAAGCTGTCGGCGGGCCGGGTCCAGTCGGTGGCCACCCGCCTGGTGGTCGAGCGCGAGCGCGAGCGGATCGCCTTCACCTCGGCCTCCTACTGGGACCTGGTCGGCACCTTCGGCACCGGCCGCACCGCCGCCGCTTCGGCCGACCCGGAGTCCTTCGGCGCCCGGCTGGTCTCGGTCGACGGCAAGCGGGTCGCCACCGGCCGCGACTTCGGTCCGGACGGCCGGCTGAAGAGCGCCGCGACCACCCTGCACCTGGACGAGCAGGCCGCCCGCGCGCTGGCCGCCGGGCTGCAGCAGACCGCGTTCAGCGTCCGCAGCGTCGAGTCCAAGCCGTACCGCCGCTCCCCGTACGCGCCGTTCCGCACCACCACGCTGCAGCAGGAGGCCAGCCGCAAGCTGGGCTTCGGCGCGAAGCGGACCATGCAGGTGGCGCAGAAGCTGTACGAGAACGGCTTCATCACCTACATGCGCACCGACTCGACCACGCTGTCGGAGACCGCGATCACCGCGGCCCGCGCCCAGGTCACCCAGCTGTACGGGGCCGACTACCTGCCGTCCGCGCCGCGCACCTACGCCTCCAAGGTGAAGAACGCGCAGGAGGCGCACGAGGCGATCCGCCCGTCCGGGGACCGCTTCCGCACGCCCGCCGAGACCGGCCTGGGCGGTGACGACTTCCGGCTGTACGAGCTGATCTGGATGCGCACCGTCGCCTCCCAGATGAAGGACGCGGTCGGCCAGTCGGTGACCGTGAAGGTCGGCGGCCGGGCCGCCGACGGGCGGGACGCCGAGTTCTCCGCCTCCGGCAAGATCATCACCTTCCACGGCTTCCTGAAGGCGTACGTCGAGGGCGCCGACGACCCGAACGCCGAGCTGGACGACCGCGAGCGCCGGCTGCCGCAGGTCGCCGAGGGCGACCCGCTGGCCGCCGAGAAGCTCACCCCCGAGGGCCACGCCACCAAGCCCCCGGCCCGCTACACCGAGGCCTCGCTGGTCAAGGAGCTGGAGGACCGGGAGATCGGCCGCCCCTCCACCTACGCCTCGATCATCGACACGATCATCAACCGCAAGTACGTGTTCAAGAAGGGCACCGCCCTGGTGCCGTCCTTCCTGTCCTTCGCGGTGGTCAACCTGCTGGAGAAGCACTTCGGCCGGCTGGTCGACTACGACTTCACCGCCAAGATGGAGGACGACCTCGACCGGATCGCGGCCGGCCAGGCCGAGTCCGTGCCGTGGCTCAAGCGCTTCTACTTCGGCGAGGGCGACGGGGCCGGGTACGCGGCCGAGGCCGGCAACGGCGACGGCGACCACCTCGGCGGCCTCAAGGAGCTCGTCACCGACCTCGGTGCGATCGACGCCCGGGAGATCAGCTCCTTCCCGATCGGCGACGGCATCGTGCTCCGGGTCGGCCGCTTCGGCCCGTACGTGGAGCGCCCCGCCGCCGTCGAGGGCGAGACCGGCCAGCGCGCCGACGTCCCCGAGGACATGCCGCCGGACGAGCTGACCGTCGAGCTCGCCGAGGAACTGTTCGCCAAGCCCAGCGGCGAGCGCGAGCTCGGCACCGACCCGGTCAGCGGCAACCCGCTGGTCGCCAAGGCCGGCCGGTACGGCCCGTACGTCACCGAGGTGCTGCCCGAGGGCACCCCGAAGACCGGCAAGAACGCCGTCAAGCCGCGCACCGCCTCGCTGTTCAAGTCGATGGACCTGGACACCGTCACGCTGGACGACGCGCTGAAGCTGCTCTCGCTGCCGCGGGTGGTCGGCGCCGACGCCGAGGGCAACGAGATCACCGCGCAGAACGGCCGGTACGGCCCGTACCTCAAGCGCGGCACCGACTCGCGCTCGCTCACCAGCGAGGACCAGCTGCTCTCCATCACGCTGGACGAGGCGCTGGCCATCTACGCCCAGCCCAAGGCGCGCGGCCGGGCCGCCGCCGCGCCGCCGCTCAAGGAGCTCGGCACCGACCCGGTCAGCGAGCGGCCCGTGGTGGTCAAGGACGGCCGGTTCGGCCCGTACGTGACCGACGGGGAGACCAACGCGACGCTCCGCAAGGACGACGAGGTCGAGACCATCACCCCCGAGCGCGGGTACGAGCTGCTCGCCGAGAAGCGCGCCCGCGGGCCGGTGAAGAAGACCGCCAAGAAGGCCCCGGCGAAGAAGGCCCCGGCCAAGAAGGCGGCGGCGACCAAGACCGCGGCGGCCAAGACGGCGGCGAAGAAGACCACCGCGGCCAAGAAGACCGTGGCGAAGAAGACCGCGACGGTGAAGAGGACGGCGGCGAAGAAGACCGCCGCCGGGGCCGCCGCGGCCGAGGGGAACGGGGCCGGCGGCGCCGGTTCCGAGGAGAGCTGACGGACGCTCCGTAACGGGCCTGTTCGAATCCGGGCGGGCCCGTTAAGGACGGGCACCCGCACTCGCTACGCTGACCGTATGACGAGCGAGGAGCTGCCCCCCACCGCACGCACCGCCGCCCCCGGCCTCCCGGAGGTCGCCCCCGCCGGGACACCCGGCGAGCGGGCCCGTGCGTTGCTGAGGCTGCGGCCCTACCGGAAACTGTGGACCACCCAGCTGCTCGGCGGGGCCGCCGACCGGCTGACCGTGCTGGTGCTGGTGCCGCTCACCGTGGTGGCCGCCGCGCTCGGCGGCCAGCTCGGGCACGGCTACCGGGCGCTCGCGCTCGCCGTCGCCGCGGTGTTCGCCGCCCGGCTGCTGGCCACCGTCCTGGTCGGCGCGGCCCTGCTCGGCCCGGTGCACGCCCTGGTCGGCGGCAAGCTGGACCGGCGCTGGAGCCTGCTCGGCGCCGACCTGGTCCGCGCGCTGCTGATCGGCCTGGCCCCCTGGTGGGTGGTCTGGGCACCCGGCTCGGCGACCTGGCCGCTGCTCGCCACCGCCTTCCTGGCCGGCACCGCCGAACGGATCTGGACCATCGGCAAGGCCGCCGCCGTGCCCGGCCTGCTGACCGTCCCCGAACAGCCCGGGCCGCCGTCCGCCGCCGCGCTGGACGCCGTCCGCACCCTGGACGCGCGCACCGGCTGGGCCGCGCTGCCGCTGGCCGCCGGCGGGCTGATCGGCCTCACCCTGCTCAACAACGTGCTGGCCGCGATCGGCCTGGAGTGGCTGCACGCGCACCAGCTCACCGTCGCCGCGCTCGGCGCCGCCGGGCTGTTCGCCGCCAACGCCGCCCTGCTGTACCTCCAGGAGCTCCCGGCCGGGGCCAGCACCGCCCCGCGCTCCCCGCTGCAGGGCCTGCGCGCCCCCACCGACGTCCACCCGTCGCCCGCCACCCCCCCTGCCGGAGACGCTTCGCGTCGCCCCTCTTTCGGCCCCTCCCTGAAGAAGGGCCGCACCGGCTCCGCCCCGTACTTCACCTTCGCGATCGCCGCCGGGTACGCCTCGATGGCCGGCGTCGCCGCGCTCGGCCTGCTCACCGCGGGCGAGCACCTGGCCGGGCCGATCGGCTACGGCCTGCTGGTGCTGGCCGCCGCGGGCGCCCCCGCGGTCGGCGTCCGGCTCAGCCGGGCCACCCTGCCCGGCCTGTCCCGCCGCCGGCTGCTCGCGCTCGGCCTGGTCACCTCCGGCGTGGCGCTGATCCTGGCCGGCCTGGTCCTCGACTTCGTGCTGGTGCTGCTGTTCACCGTGCTGGCCGGCCTGGCCGCCGGCGTCGTCATCGCCACCGGCCGCGGGCTGCTCGCCCAGGAGATCGAGGAGATCCGGCTCGGCAAGGTCACCGAGCACCTGTACGCCGTGCTGCGGACCGTCGTCGGCGCCGCACTCGTCGGCATGCCGCTGCTGGCCGCCGCGTACGGGCAGGTCAGCCTCGGCGAGGTCGGCCGCGGCCACTTCACCTTCATCCACGGCGGCGCCGCGCTCGCGGTCTCCACCGCCGGGCTGCTCACCCTGGTGCTGGCCGCCGTCGTGCTGCTCAAGACCGACGACCAGCGCGGCGTCGTCCCGTTCGGCCGCGAGCTGGCCCAGGCCGTCCGCGGGCGGGCCGAGGTGGCCCCGCACCGGGCCGCCGGCAAGGGCTACTTCATCGCCCTGGAGGGCGGCGACGGGGCCGGCAAGTCCACCCAGGCGCAGGCGCTGGCCGAGTGGATCCGTGCCAAGGGCCACGAGGTCGTCCTCACCCGCGAGCCCGGCGGCTCCCCGATCGGGCAGCGGCTGCGCGCCCTCGTGCTGGACGTCGGCAACACCGGGCTCTCGCACCGGGCCGAGGCGCTGATCTACGCCGCCGACCGGGCCGAGCACGTCGAGAACGTGATCCGCCCGGCGCTGGAGCGCGGCGCGGTCGTCATCACCGACCGGTACATGGACTCCTCCATCGCCTACCAGGGCGCGGGCCGCGACCTGGCCGCCACCGAGGTCGCCCGGATCTCCCGCTGGGCCACCGGCGGGCTGGTGCCCGACCTGACGGTCGTCCTGGACGTCGACCCGACCGCCGCCCGGGACCGCTTCACCGAGGCGCTGGACCGGCTGGAGTCCGAGCCCACCGAGTTCCACCAGCGGGTCCGCTCCGGATTCCTGGCGCTCGCCGCCGCCGACCCGGCCCGCTACCTGGTCGTCGACGGCACCCAGACGCCCGCCGTCGTCACCACCTCGATCCGGCACCGGCTCGACCGCGAACTGCCGCTCTCCGACCAGGAGAAGGCCGCCAAGGCCGAGCAGGAGCGCAAGGCCCGCGAGGAGGCCGCCCGGCGCGCCGCCGAGGCCGAGGCCGCCCGCAAGGCCGCCGAGGAGGCCGAGCGCAAGCGCCTCGAACTGCTGGAGCAGCTGCGCGCCGAGCAGGCCGAGAAGGACCGGCTCGCCGCCGAGGAAACCGCCCGCGCCGAGGCCGAGGCCGCCCGCAAGGCCGCGGAGGCGGCCCGGATCGCCGCCGAGGCGGAGGCCGCCCGGCGCGCCGAGGAGGACGCGAAGCGACGCGCCGAGGAGGCCGCCCGGGCCGAGGCGGCGGCGGAGGCCGCCCGCAAGGCCGCCGCGGAGGAGGCCGCCCGCGCCGAGTTCGCCCGGCAGCGCGAGCTGCAGCGGGAGGAGCAGCGGCGGCGCGCCGAGGAGGCGCTGCAGCGGGCGGAGGCCGCCCGGCGGGCCGCCGAGGCGGAGACGGCCGCGGCACTGGCGGCGGAGGCCGCTCCGGCTCCGGCTCCGGCTCCGAAGGCTGCTCCGGCTCCGGCTCCGAAGGGTGCTCCGGTCGACGAGACCGCGGTGCTGCCGAAGGTCGAGGACGGGGCGGACGCGGAGACCACCCGTGAGCTGCCCCGGCCCGGCCGGGGCAAGCCGGCGGTGGAGGAGACCGCAGTGCTGCCGACGGTGGACGGGACCGCGGTGCTGCCGGTGATCGAGGACGGCGGTGCGGACGCCGAGGAGACGGCGGTGCTGCCCAAGGCGGACGACCCGACCGCCCGGGTGCCCCAGGGGCTGTTCCGGGACGAGAACGACTCCGCGCAGACCCGCGAGCTGCGGCCCCGGCCCGACTGGGCGGAGGAGACGCCGCTCGACGACCTGCCCAGCCTGACCGACAGTCTGCTCGGCTCCCGCGAGGAGTGGGCCCGCTGGGAGACGGAGGAGCCCGAGGACGACCAGGACGGGTCGGACCGGCAGTCGAAGAAGGGCGGCTGGCGCCGCCGCAAGGACTAGCCGCTCGGGAAGAACGGCACGTGCGGCGGGGCCGCGACGGAACGGCAGGTGCACTGCCCGCGTCGCGGCCCCGTTCGCGCGGGGCGCCCGCCGCGCCGGGGCTGTCCCGGGCGGGCCTGGGCTGTCTCCGGGCGGGGTTAGGCTCGGCGGGGCGGTGGAAGCGGCGGGAGCGGTCAGCGAGGTGACCGCGGTGGCCGCAAGGGCTGCAAGGGCTGCAAGGGCCGCGATGGCACGAGTGGCATCGGCGGCATCGGTGGTATCGGTGGTATCGGTGACGAGGAGCGCGGCGTGAGTGTCTGGGACGACCTGGTGGGGCAGGACCGGGTGGTCGAACAGCTGCAGGCGGCGGCGCGGGCGGCGCGGGCGAGCGTGCTGGCCGGCCGGGGGGAGACGCCGGCGGGGAACGCCTCGCTGATGACGCACGCCTGGCTGTTCACCGGCCCGCCCGGTGCCGGGCAGGTGACGGCCGCGCGGGCCTTCGCGGCGGCGCTCCAGTGCACCAGCCCGGACCTGGAGCTGGGCGGGGTGCCGGGTTGCGGGTTCTGCGACGGGTGCCACACCGTGCTGTCCGGCAGCCACGCGGACGTGAAGCAGGTGCGGACGGACGGCCTGTCGATCGGCGTCGGCGACATGCGCGACCTGGTGCTGCGGGCGGCGAGCTACCCGACCGGCGGCCGCTGGTCGGTGATCCTGGTGGACGCCGCGCACCGGCTGACCGAGGCGGCCGCCAACGCGCTGCTCAAGGGCGTCGAGGAGCCCTCGCCGCGGACGGTGTGGCTGCTGTGCGCGCCGTCCGTGCAGGACGTGCTGCCGACGATCCGCTCGCGCTGCCGGCTGCTGGTGCTGCGCACGCCCCCCGCGGAGGCGGTCGCCGACATGCTGGTGCGCCGCGACGGGGTGGAGCCGGAGGCGGCCCGGCTGGCGGCGCTGGCCGGGCAGGGCGACATCGAGCGCTCGCGGCGGCTCGCGGTGGACGAGCAGGCCCGGTCGCGGCGGGCCGAGGTGCTGCGGATCCCGCTGGAGGTGGCCGACCTGGGCGGCTGCCTGGCGGCCGCCCAGCGGCTGGTGGACACCGCGAAGGCGGACGCCGAGGCGCTGGCCGAGACCCAGGACGCCCGGGAGACCGAGGACCTGCGGGCCGCGTACGGCGCGGCGGAGGGCAGCCGGGCGCCGCGCGGCATGGCCGGGGCGGTCAAGGAGCTGGAGAAGCGGCAGAAGAGCCGGGCCACCCGGACCCGCCGCGAGACGCTGAACGTGGCGCTGGGCGACCTGCTGGGCTTCTACCGGGACGTGCTGGCCCTGCAGCTCGGCGCGGGCGGGGCACTGGCCAACGACGACCAGCGGCCGGCGCTGCAGCGGATCGCGGGCGAGGGCGCGGCGGAGAACACGCTGCGCCGGATCGAGGCGGTGCTGGCCTGCCGCCGGGCGCTGGACCGGAACGTGGACCCGCTGTTGGCGGTGGAGGCGATGACGGTGGCGCTGCGGGCGGGCTGAGTGGCGGCGGGCTGAGCGGCGGCGGGTCGAGCGGCGGCGGGTCGAGCGGCCGGGCTGGGTGCCCGGGCCGTGCCCCGGCTTCCGTGGCGGCGGCCGGTACTTCGCGCGGCCGGTACTCCGCGCGTCCGGTGCCCGGGCGGGGGCGTGCCCCGGGGCCGTCCGGCCGTCGCTCGTTCGAGTGAACGTGTGGAGGCGCCCGTACCGCCCCGGGGCGCGGGGACGCTCGGTCTTGCACCCTGTGCACTGACCACGCGCTCGCGTCCGGCGGCCGGTCCTTCCCCGAGGTGGTGCGTCCCCATGCCCCGTTCGCTCCTCGTCCTGTCGTTGCTGGTGGCCGCGGTGGCGGGCAGTTGGCTGGCCCGTTCGGCGATGGTGCGCTGGCGGGACCTGCGGGCCGCCCAGACGTACGAGTTGGCGGCGGAGGCGCGGCCGGTGCTGGTGCGGGCGGGGGCGGCGGTGCTCTGCCTGACGTGCGTGAGCGCGCTGGGGGTGGCGGTGCTGCTGGGGGAGCGGGGCGGGGTGGTGCGGGCGGTCGCGGCGGAGGCGGGGAGCGCGGACCGGGCGGTGGCGTCCTCGTCCGCGTCGCCGTCCGCGTCGCCCTCCTCGTCCTCGTCCCCGGGGCCGTCCCCGGCGGCTTCGCCGGTGGCGTTCGCGAGTGCGGGCCGGGCGGCGGGCGGGGAGTTGCTGCAGGGGTCGGTGCCCGGCCCGGACGGGCGGGCGCGGACGGTGCGGGTCTGGCTGCCGGCCGAGTACGGGAAGAACCCGGCGGACCGGTTCCCGGTGATCGTGCTGCACTCCGGGACGCCCGGGCGCACCGCCGACGCCGACCTGCCGGACGTGTTCGACGGCGTGGCGTCGGCGGTGCAGCAGGGCAAGGCCCGCCCGTTCGTGGTGGTCGCCCCCGAGGCGCCCGGCGGCACCGGCCACCCCTGCGACCTGGTGGCGGCCGCCCCGCAGGCGGTCGCGGACGACGCGGCGCTGCGCGCGGCCGTCGGCGCGGCCTTCCGCACCCTGCCGGCCGGCCCGGGCGGCTGGAGCGTGCTCGGTGTGGACGGCGGCGCCCCCTGCGCGGCCGCGGCCGGGCTGGCCCGCCCCGACCTGTACGGGGCGGCCGCGGCGGTCTCCGGCCGGTACGACGCGAAGGCGCTGGCCGGGGCGGCGGCGGAGGCTCCCGGGGCGGTGGCGCCGCGGTTGCTGCTGGCCGCCGCGAAGCGGGACGCGGCGGCGCTGGCGTCCGGGCGGGCGGTGCAGGCGGCCCTGCGGGACGCGAAGTCGCGGGCCGAGGTGCGCACTTCGGAGGTGGTGCAGGACTACACGCCGGAGCGGGAGCGGCTGCGGCTGGTGCGGGTCGCGGTGCAGTACCTGGCGGAGCAGTTGGCCAAGTAGCGGCCGGTCGGGGCTGGCGGGGGCGACTGGTCCGGTCCGGGGGAGCGGGCCGTCCCGTGCGTGGGGCGGGCCGTCCCGTACGGGGTTGGGCCGTCCCGTACGGGGTTGGGCCGTTCGGCGCGGGGCCGTGGTGCGATCGGCGGTGTGCCGGTCGGCCGGGCGGGGTGCTCGCGGGGCGAGTCGCCGGGGGTGGCGGTGGCGCCCGCTAGGCTCGGGCTCCCGGCCGCCGCAGCCGTTCCCCAGGGGAGAGGACCCGCCGTCATGAGAGTCGCCCGGAGCCGTCGGACGGCGCCCGCCGTCGTGCTGGCCGCCGCCGTTTCGCTGCTGCTGGCGGGCTGCACCTCCGGACACCCGGCCTCCTCCGGTACGCCGTCCGGCACCCCGGGCCAGTCGACGGACAGCGTGCCGGGCGGGGCGACGGGCAGCCCCGCGGCGTCCGGGGCGACCCCGCTGGAGCCGCTGCCGGCCGAGCAGCCGGCCGGCCTCGCCCCGTACTACGCGCAGAAGTTGAGCTGGAAGGCGTGCGACTCCGGGTTCGAGTGCACCACCTTCAAGGTGCCGCTGGACTACGCGCACCCCGGGGACGGGCACGACGTGGAGCTGTCCGCGGTCCGCAAGCCCGCGGGCGACGCGTCGCACCGGATCGGCTCGCTGCTGCTGAACCCGGGCGGCCCGGGCGGGTCGGCGATCGACTACGCGGAGCGGGTCGCGGCGCGCTACGACGCGGGCGTGCGGGCCGGCTACGACCTGGTGGGCTTCGACCCGCGCGGGGTCGGGCGCTCGGAGCCGATCACCTGCCTGACCGGTCCGCGGATGGACGCCTACACCACCACCGACCTGACCCCCGACGACCAGGGCGAGGTCGACGCGGTGGTGACCGCCGACAAGGGGTTCGCGGACGGCTGCCGGGCCGAGGCGGGCGACCTGCTGGGCCACGTCTCCACGGTGGAGGCGGCCCGCGACATGGACGTGCTGCGGCAGCTGGTCGGCGACCCGAAGCTCAACTACGTCGGCAAGTCGTACGGCACCTTCCTGGGCGCGACGTACGCGGGCCTGTTCCCCGGCAAGGTCGGCAAGGTCGTGCTGGACGGCGCGATGGACCCCGCGCTGGACGCGGTGACCGGCAACCTCACCCAGGCGGGCGGGTTCGAGACCGCCTGGACGGCGTTCGCCGAGGACTGCGCGAAGCGGGACGACTGCCCCGTCGGCCACAGCGCGAAGGAGGCCGGGGACAAGCTCACCGCGCTGTTCGCGCAGCTCGACGCGGCGCCGCTGCCGACCGAGCAGAACCGCCCGCTGACCGAGGCCCAGGCGCTCACCGGCGTCGCCCAGGCGATGTACACCCAGTCGATGTGGCCCTACCTGCGCGAGGCGCTGACCACCGCCGGGGCGGGCGACGGCAGCGGGCTGCTCAAGCTCGCCGACAGCTACTTCGGGCGCGGCAGCGACGGCAGCTACGAGAACCTGATGTACGCCAACATGGCGGTCAACTGCCTCGACCTGCCGGCCCCGTTCGCCGACCCGGCCGCGGTCACCGCCGCCGTCCCCGCCTTCGAGAAGGCCGCCCCGCACTTCGGCCGGGACATGGCCTGGATGGCGCTCGGCTGCGCGTACTGGCCCGACGCGGCCACCGGCGCCCCGCACACCGTGCGCGCGGCCGGCTCCGCCCCGATCGTGGTGGTCGGCACCACCCGGGACCCGGCCACCCCGTACGCCTGGGCGAAGTCGCTGGCCGGGCAGCTGGAGAACGGGCGGCTGCTCACCTACGAGGGCGACGGGCACACCGCCTACCAGCGGCAGAACGCCTGCATCGACAACGCGATCAACGACTACCTGCTCGGCGGGGAGGCCCCCGCCAACGGGAAGACCTGCAAGGACTGACCCGGGGAGCCCCGGGGAGCCCCGGCGGGACCGCGGGTCCGTCAGGAGTGTTCTCGGTCGAAGGGGCTGGCAGCTACCATGGCGCAGCCCCTTCGGCGTTCCCGCCCGCACGCTTCCTGGAGACCGCAGTGCTCGGAGTCCACGACCTGGCCACCTACGTCCTCGGTGCACTGGTCATCGTCCTGCTGCCCGGACCCAACTCCCTCTACGTGCTCTCCGTCGCCGCCCGCAAGGGCGTCCGCACCGGCTACCGCGCGGCCTGCGGCGTCTTCCTCGGCGACCTCACCCTGATCAGCCTCACCTCGCTCGGCGCGGCCTCCCTGCTCCGGGCCAACCCGGCGGTCTTCGCGGTGGTCAAGTTCGGCGGCGCCGCCTACCTGCTGTGGATCGGCTACGGCATGCTGCGCGCCGCCCGCCAGATGTGGCGCGAGCGGGCGCTGAGCGCGGCCTCCGCCGAGGACGCCCCCGCCGAGGACGGCGAGCGGCCGTTCCGGCGCGCCCTGGTCATCAGCCTGTTCAACCCCAAGGCGATCCTCTTCCTGCTCTCCTTCTTCACCCAGTTCGTCGACCCCTCCTACGGCGCCCCCGTCCTCTCCTTCGCCCTCCTCGGCACCGTCCTGCAGACCTTCTCCTTCCTCTACCTCTCCCTGCTGATCTTCACCGGCACCTCCCTCGCCAACGCCTTCCGCCGCCGCAAGCGCCTCTCCGCCGGCCTCACCTCCTCCGTGGCCGTCCTCTTCGCCGGCTTCGCCGCCAAGCTCGCCGTCTCCTCCGCCTGACCTCCCGGCCGCCGACCGCCGCGTACGGATTACCTCCGGAAACTGTGTAGACTGGCGCGCGTTGCCGATGCGACCCTTGCCCTCACGGGCCGGGTCACCGGCAGCGGTGCCGCCTTAGCTCAGTTGGCCAGAGCAACGCACTCGTAATGCGTAGGTCATGGGTTCGAATCCCATAGGCGGCTCAGTGGAGGCCCAGGTCAGACCAGTTCTGATCTGGGCTTTTGCCTTTCCATGACCTGTTGCGCTGGGTGCATGTGAGCGGAAATCGCTTCATGATCACTCTCGGTGGACGATCGGTGGACACTCGTGCAGCGAGCGTGCACGCCGGTGGACATCGGCCCGACTCCGGCGGCAACAGAGCCGCGAGACGGTGTGTAACAACCCGACAAGCGGACCCAGACTGCCCTCAAGGATGATGGGCGACATAGGTGGGCGGCGGATCGAGGCCAGGGAGGCGTAGGTCATGCAGAAGATCGGGTTGTACTACCCGTACGTGCACGTCCAGGACGACGCCTGGATGAAGACGGCGGCTCTGTACTGGCCGCAGATGGCCCGGGTGGTCCCAGACGGATATCCGGTGAGCGACACCGATTCGGCACAAGCACTCGCGGATCAGCTCGACTTCTTCGTTCCCGTACCGCCCGGCAGCGCACCGACGGCCGTCGAAGCGCCCTTCTTGGAGGTGATCCAGGAACACGCTGGCGTGCTCCGGCGGTACTACCACGTCGACGAGTGGGGCCGCAGCCTCGCAGTCCCGCCGGCACTACGTCGCACCAACGCCTACATCCCCCAGACGGTGACGCACACTAACCACGATGACCGACCCCCGGGGCACGTCGCCCACCTGTACTGGAAGGAGGTGTCTCCCAACCTGCGCGAGGCACTCATCCAGGAGGGGCTGGCGATCAATACGGATCGGCCGACATACGAAGGCAGCAACCCGCTCGGCACCTGGATCTCGATGGACCCCATGCTCGCCTGGGTCTACAAATGCGCCCTCACCGATGAACTGGCTCGCCGGAACCGCCTTCTGCCCACTACCGACCAGATCGCGGCTCACGCGGCAAACGAGGAGTGGACCACCGAGCGGATCGCCCGAGTGCTCCTGCGCGGCCGACCGCCGCAGACCGACAAGCCGGTGACGGCCGCCCTCGGGGAACTGGCCGTCCAGATGGTGTTGCCGACCGACATGGCGACCGTTCCCGTCGAGAAGGTCATCGAGCTTCGGCAGAAGCATGCGACGGAGTTCGACGCCTTCATGGCCACGGTGGACACCGTCGCCAGCAAGATCCAGGAGGACATCGCCGGGATCGAGAACCGTGAGGTTCTCGCGGCGTACCTCCGGCAGGTCAACAAGAACGAGTTCGAGGCACCGCTCCGCGAGCTGAGGACAGCCATGAGAAGCCTGAAGCTTGAGGCGACTACCGGAGTGCTCAACGTCCAGACGCAGACACCCGCCGCGATGGGCGCAGTCGGCGGGTACATCGGTGGCGGCCTGCCGTACGCCTCCGCGGCTGGCGTCGCGTTCGGCCTCTTCGGCTACGCCCGGCAGATCAGCAAGCAGCGCCAGGACGCACTCGCGGGTTCCCCGGTGTCTTTCCTCCTGCGGGTCGAGGCTGGCCTGCGTCCCGGGAACCTGGTCCGCCGCCTCGCGAGCCTCGCCCCCCGCGCGGGCGCCCGCTGAGCATCTGCTACCAGATCGGCCCCCGCGGACGGGGCAGGGCGGCAGCGCGCCTCTCCTCCGCGATCCGCGCTTGATCCCGCTGCTGAGCGTCTTCCTGGGCCTCCGCCGTGACGGGGCCACCGAAGGTGACTGCGGGCTCCGAGTCGACAGGGTCGAGGAAGTACCGGGCGGGCGGCCGGGTGGACCGGGCAGGAAGGTGCAGGCGGGCGACGCCAGCTGGCAGCTCGGTACGAAGCGCCCCGTGCCACCGGATCCAAAGCGCTGGGTGCCCGCGAAGGGCTTCGTCGCGGAGCTTGTCCACTGCAGTGCTGTCGTCGGTGCGATCGATCTCCACGGCGATCGGAGGACCGTCGCCGCGAACCAGCCGCAGGTCCAGGTGGGCCGACCATGGAGGTGACCAGCAGATCCGGCAGCCCACACGTTCCGCGCGAGGCGGGTCGATGTACCGGATCGGGGCCTCCCACCTGGTTTTCCAGCCGGCCGCTACTGCCCACTGCGCGACCGCAATGCTGATGGACTCGGTTGCCCGCGCACCGGTCAAGTCGGCGAAGGCGAAACGGCTCTGGGACAGATACGTGTGCAGGGCGGCGGCGAGGATCTCGGACTCACCGACTACCGAGGGTTCGATGGCCACACGCAGATTCTCGGCGATCCCACCGACAAACGGAGGTTGAACTGGGCACTTTCGCATAGGAATTGGCGGAGTGGCGTGTCGCTGAAGACGGATGCGTGCTGAGAGGCAGGGGTGGTGAATTTGCTCGGGCCGTGAGCGCAACTGCCCGGCTGTCTGGGCTACCGTGGAACCTCAGTCGAGCGTTTGGGGGCCACATGCAAGAACCGGACGGTCAGCCCCTACTGCAGGTTCCTAGAATTCCCATGCCGCCACGGCCCCCTCTGCCGGAGCCCGTCGTCGAGCTCGCCGACATGATGCTCGCCGTCGCACCCGACGCCGTCTTGGAGCAGCTCATCGGAGCGCTGAACACCCGACCGGTGCCGGAGATCCGCTCTCTCGTCGAACCGCTTATCCCTGAGCTTCCGGAGTCGTGTCGCCGTACCTGGGAGACCGATGGAAGAGGGCTGGAGGACGCACTGCGAGCGATCTTGGACGGTTCGAACGAGCATCAGCGGCGCAAGGCGCGCCTCCGCGACAAGTTGTTCAGGGAGGAACGCGAACGACAAGCCGGCCTGCCGAAATCGTGGGAGTCCGCAAAGCCCCGACTCGCGATCCAGATCAGGTGCGCGGGCAACGGCCGACGCTGCAAGGTTGTCCGAGGAAACGTGTTCACGCTTCCTGGGCGAGCACCAGGAAGTCCGGTCCTGCTCGTCGAGAACGACATGATCGCCCACGGTGCCGGCAAGCTCCAATTCTTGGTACCAGACGACTTCGGTGGTGGCGTCGACATCCTGTACAGCGCTCGATGCGACCACAACACCCTCGTCACGCATCGGGAAGGGGAGAGGGTCGTCAGCCGAGGGGCGGGTGTCCAGATGCCGGCGAACCTGCTGCAGGCGCCCTACTTCGCCTATCTGGAGACCGCCAAGCCGCAGACGCTCCGATGGGCACCCGGTGCGGCCCCGACGATGCACGCCTGATGTAGCATCCTGATACAACGTCAAATAAACCGTCGCCCGCAGCAGCGAGCTGCAGACATCCCCGGAGTTGGCACGCCGGAAGCCCCTGGGAGGGGTTTCCAATGGTGCTCGGAGATCTCAGTTACGTGGGACTCGGCGCAAGCGCGGTTCTCGTTGCGGTAGGCCGGACCGTTGTACGGCGGCTCTCAGGCCAGACCGGCGTGTCTTGGGCGAAGCTGGTTCTGGCTCGACCGATGTGGTGGGTAGGGGCGGTACTTCTGGGTGTTCCTGACCGGAAGGGGAAGTGGCCAGCCTTTCGAGACCAGGTCTTTCAAGCGTGGCAGATTCGCTTGCTCCCCACCTCAGCCCAAGAGGGTTTGACCAGCGGTGCTGAGACTGCGGTGGGCCCTGCGGCCTGACGGTGCTACCCGCGGATTAAGCACACGGAGGAGCCCCGACCTGATTCTCGGCCGGGGCTCCTCCGTGTGGCGCTCAGCCTGGATCCACCGGGTTGCGACTGAGGTGGGGAATGGGGTGACGCAGAGAGGTGCCTGCTGGGCTGGGAGGATGGGAGTTCTCTACGCTTCCGTCCGGCCCGACCAGCAAGGCACCTCGTAAGTGAAATCCTCCCACGGCTCTGCCGCGCTCTCCGTCGTGTTCGACGAGCCGAACCTGGTCGCGGACGCGGGGCTGGTCCGGTTGGCCGAGCGGGTCGGGCTTCCCGAACTGGTCGGTGAGCGACTGCGGATCGACCGGGCCGGCAACAGCGGCGGTGCCGACTCGGCTGCGAAAGTGATGACGCTGGTCGCGGCGATGTGCGCCGGGGCCGACTCGATCGACGATACCGGCCGGCTGCGGCACGGCGCGATGAGCCGGCTGTTCGACGGGGTGCGCGCCCTCCACGCCGGGCACCTTCCTGCGCGCCTTCACTCACGGGCGCAACCGGCAACTCCACGCGGTGCACCGGGACTTCCTCGCCCGCCTGGCTGTCGCCACCCCGCTGCTGCCCGGCCTGGACCGGGTCGCGTCCGTGGACGTCTACCCCACCCACCGCCGCGTCTACGGACGCGCCAAGCAGGGCGCCGAGGCCGGCCGGTTCAAGGGCGTGCGCACCCTGCACCCGATCCTCGCCGCCCTCAGCACGCCGACGGGCCGCCCGGTGATCGCGGCGGTCCGCCTGCGGCGGGGCAAGGCCGCCGATGCCCGCGGCGCCGGGCCCTTCACGGCCGAGGCCCTGGCGGCCGCCCGGGAGGCCGGGGCGGGCGGCACGGTGATCGTCCGCCCGGACAGCCAGTTCTACAACGCCGACGTGGTGGCCGCCTGCCACCGCGCGAGGGCGTACTTCTCACTGACCGCGCGCATGAACCCCCACGTCGCCGCCGCGATCAGCGCCATCGGCGAGGACGCCTGGACGCCGATCCGCTACCCCGAGGCGTTCGTCGACCCGGACACCGGCGACCTGGTCTCCGACGCCGAGGTAGCCGAGACCGAGTACACGGTGTTCACCGGACGCAGGAAAGCCGAGCACGCCACAGGCCGCCTGATCGTGCGCCGGGTCCGCCGCCTGAACGCCGAACCGGCGCCCGGGCAGGGCGAGTTGTTCACCGCCTGGCGCTACCACCCGGTGTTCACCGACAGCCCGTTCGCCACGCTCCAAGCCGAACTCCACCACCGCCAGCACGCGGTCATCGAGCAGGTCATCGCGGATGGCAAGGGATCGGCGCTGGCCCACCTACCCTCCGGCGACTTCCAGGCGAACAACGCGTGGCTGACCCTGTGGGCCATCGCCCACAACCTGCTGCGGGCCGCCGGAGCCCTCGCCGGGACCTTCCACGCGAGGTCCAACCACCGCGACCCTGCGGGCCCACCTGATCCACCTACCGGCCCGCATCGCCCGCTCGGCCCGACGGCTGACGCTGCACCTACCCGACCGCTGGCCCTGGCAGCCCGCGTTCACCGACCTGTTCCATACCGCCCACCCGCCACCAGCCTGATCAACGACCCGACCACCCGCCCCACAGAGCCCGACCGGAGCAGACGTGGAAGAGCTGGACAGACCAGCGGACACCCCACGCCCACCACCCGGCCACCCCGACCGAACCCCAAATCCGATTACTCTCGAATCAGGCCGGTGGATTCGGGCTGAGCGGAGGGCCTGGATCTGCGTGAGCGATGCGTGAGCGGACGGGGCAGCACGTGCCGGTTCGAACGGGATCGTGGATCACAGTGCAGCGTTCTGACCTGCGGGTGCATCGCCAAGTGGTCGATGCCGACAGCAGCGGGCATGATCACTGTCGGGCTCGTAATGCGTAGGTCATGGGTTCGAATCTCATAGGCGGCTCAGTGGAGGCCCAGGTCGCGTGGTTCGCGGCCTGGGCCTTTTATCGTTTCCGGGGTTCCTCGGCCGGGGGCTTCGGTGGGGTCAGGCGTTGGTGGTGTCGAAGGTGGTGCGGGCGCGTTCGACTTCGGGGAGGTGGGTGGTGGACCAGGTGGTGAGGGTGGCGAAGAGGGGGGCCAGGGTGAGGCCGAGTTCGCTGATCTCGTACTCGACCCGGGGCGGGACCTCGGGGTGGTAGGTGCGGATCACCAGGCCGTCGCGTTCCAGTTGGCGGAGGCGTTGGGTGAGGACCTTGGCGGTGATGGTGCCGACGTTCCGGTTGAGTTCGACGAAGCGCTGCCGGCCGAACTGGTGGAGGGTCCAGAGGATCGGGGTGGTCCAGCGGCTGAAGACGATGTCGAGCACGGGGGTGATCGGGCAGGCCTGGGCGCCGCCGGCGCCGGGGGCGGGGTGGTTCGGTGCGGTCACGGCGGGCCCTCTCCGTCGTCCGGTTTCTTTTGGGTAGCCACTTTATTCGGGGTGGTGGTCGATCGGTGGGTCGGTTTCCTCTAGGTACCTACTATATTCACGATGCTAGCTTCTTCGACGTGGCCGAACGGGCCACGGGGGCAAGGGACTTCGGGTCCCTGCGGATCGAGGAGTGCGATCATGATCGTTGTCACTGGAGCCACCGGGAACGTCGGCCGTCCGCTGGTCGCGCTGCTCGCCGGGGCGGGGGAGCAGGTCACCGCGGTCTCCCGCCGGGTGCCGCTCGGCGGCTTCCCGGAGGGGGTCGAGCACGTGGTCGCGGACTTGGCGGACTTCGCGAGCCTCCAGCCCGCGCTGAAGGGGGCGGACGCGCTGTTCCTGCTGCTGGGCGGCGAGCTCAACGGCCCCGGGGCGCCCGCCACCGAGTTGCTGGACCTGGCCCGGGAGGCCGGGATCGGGCGGGTCGTCCTGCTGTCCTCGCAGATCAACGGGACCAGGCCGGAGGCGGCCTCGCACGCCCGGCTGCGCGAGTTCGAACTCGCCCTGCGGCTCAGCGGGTTGGAGTACACCGTGCTGCGGGCCGGGGGCTTCGCCTCCAATGCGTACGCCTGGGCCGAGAGCGTCCGCGGACAGCGCGCCGTGCACGCTCCGTTCGGGGACGTGGCCCTGCCGGTCGTCGACCCGGCGGACCTGGCGGCGGTCGCCGCGACCGTGCTCCGGGAGGACGGGCACCACGGAGAGGTGTACGTGCTCACCGGGCCGGAGGCGATCACGCCCCGCCGGCAGGCGGCGGTGCTCGGGGCGGTGCTCGGGGAGGAGGTCGCGTTCGTCGGGCTCACCCGCGAGCAGGCCCGCGCGCACCTGGCGGCCTTCGTGCCCGAGGAGGTCCTCGACGGCACGCTCGACATCCTCGGCTCGCCCCTCCCCGAGGAGCAGTCGGTCAGCCCGGACGTCGAGCGGGTCCTCGGCCGCCCGGCCCGGAGCTTCGCGGACTGGGCGGCCGGGGCCCGTCCCGCCTTCCAGTAGGAGGTGTGGGAGGACGCGCATGCGGGGGCTCGGGGAACGGCGAGTCGGTGCTGCTGGCGGTCGGAGCCCGTCGGAGGGCCGTGCTGCTGCGTGTGGTGAACAGAACCGGGAGCGGGTGCGCGCCACGGCGGTGAACCGCTCGCAGACCCGGGCTCGCCGTTCCCCGAGCCCCTGACGGCGCTCCCGCTTCAGCGCTTCGCGGCGAGGAAGTCCTCCCAGGTGCGGGTGCCGCGGGCGTTCCGGGGGGCGGTGAGGGCGCCTGCGCGCAGGGCGCGGCCGGCGCGGCCGGGGAGGTGGAGGGGGAGGACCGGGCGGCGGCGGTCGTGGGCGCGCAGCCAGACGGTGGCGAGGTCGGTGGCGGGGCGGGTCTCGGGGCCGGCGAAGTCGGGGGCGCGGCCCGCGGGTTCGCCGAGGGCGAGTTCGACCAGGCGGGCGGCGACCTCGGCGGGGTGGACGGGCTGGACGGGGGTGCGGGAGGGCATGGGGAGGACGGGCAGCTTGGCGAGGGTGCCGAGCATGCCGTCGAGGAGTTGGGGGAACTGGGTGGCGCGCAGGTTGGTCCAGCCGAGGCCGGACGCGGCGAGGAGTTCCTCGCCCCGGAGCTTGATCCGGTAGTAGCGCATCGGGATCCGGTCGACGCCGACGATCGAGATGTTGACGACGTGCCGGACCCCGGCCCGCCGGGCGGCTTCCAACAGGTGGCGGAGGGCGGGCAGGTCGTGCTTCGGGTGCCGGGGGTCGCTGGCGCAGTGGATCACGGCGTCGGCGCCGGCGAACGCCGCGTCCAGGCCGGTGCCCGCGGCGAGGTCGCCGGTGTGCCAGTGGGTGCCGTCCCCGGCGGGGAGGGCGGTGCGCCGGGTGAGGGCGTGGACGGGGCGGCCGGTGTCGCGGGCGCGGCGCAGCACCTCGCGGCCGAGGACGCCGGTCGCGCCGGTCACCAGCAGCGGGAGGGCGGGGGAGTCCGCGGGCGGGTTCGCGGGGGAGTGCATGGTCGGGTTCCTCTCCGGTGGGCGGGGGTTCACCAGGAGGAACCGGACGGTCAGCCGTTCTGTGACAGCGCGCGGTGCCGTTCCGCGTAGTGGGAGAGTTTGTCCGGGTTGCGGAGGATCCGGATGCCGGTGACGCCGTCCGGTCCGGCCTCGACCGCGCTGACCGAGGTGAGGTCCGGGCCCTCCCAGCCGAGCAGGACGGCGGTGCCGTTGGCCTCGGCGAGTTCGAACCGGACGCCGTCGGTGAACCGTTCGAACAGGCCGGCCAGGAAGCGGGCGGCGTTGCCGCGGCCGTGCACCGGCCGGAGCGCGGCGCGGACCTTGCCGCCGCCGTCCGACCACACCACGACCTGTTCGGCGAGGAGCTGTTCGAGCTGCTCCAGCGACCCGTCGGAGGCGGCCCGCAGGAAGCGGCCGAGCAGGGCGGCGTTCTGCTCGGCGTCCGTGCCGGAGGGGGCGGAGGTGGCGGAGGAGGCGGAGGCGGCGGAGGCGGCGGGGGGAGCGGAGGCGGCGTGCGGGGCCTGGTCGGCGAGGTGCTTGTGGCCCCGGTGGTAGAGCTGCCGGGCGGCGGCCTCGGTGCAGTCCAGGACGCCGGCGATCTCCCGGTGGCTGTAGGCGAACGCGTCGCGCAGCACGACGGCGGCGCGCTCGGGCGGGGAGAGGCGTTCCATCATGGTGAGCACCGCGAAGGACACCGCCTCGCGCTGCTCGGCCCGCTCCATCGGTCCGAGCGCCCCGCCGGCCACCGGCTCCGGCAGCCAGGTCCCCGGGTACTCCTCGCGGCGGGCCCGGGCCGAGGTGAGCCGGTTCAGGCACAGGTTGGCGACCACCTTGTTGAGCCACGGCCCGGGCGCGGCGACCTGCCCGGGTTCGGTGCCGTGCCAGCGCAGGTAGGCGTCCTGCACGGTGTCCTCCGCCTCGGCGGCCGACCCGAGCATCCGGTAGGCCAGCGCGAACAGCCGCCCCCGGTGGCTCTCGAACTCCCGTGCTGCTTCGTCCCGTTGAGCGTTCACGGAGCCATGCTAGGGCGCAGGCCGATCCAGTCGGCGAGGCCGGTGGCGCCGGCCGGGGTGAGGTGGACGACGCGGGGGCCGGTGCCGTGCCGGATCCACTGCAGGGCGAGCAGCCGGGCGGTGAGGGCGGCTCCGGCGGCCCCGGCCAGGTGGTGCTGGCGTTCGCTCCAGTCGACGCAGTAGCGGACCAGCGGGCGGCGCGGCGGGAGGGCGTCGAGGTCGATGCCGAGCCGCTGCAGGGCGGCCCGGCCGGGCGGGGTGAGCCGGTAGTGGTGGTCGTGGCCGTAGCCGCTGGCGCGGTCGCGGACGGCGGCGGCCGGGTGGTGGGTGCCGTCGTGGCCGGTGAGCATTCCGCGGTCGAGCAGGGCACCCATCAGGGCGACGCCGAGCCGCCCCGCCAGGTGGTCGTAGCAGGTGCGGGAGCGGCGCAGCGCGTTGTCGGTGCTGCTCTCGCGCAGCGAGGTGATCGGCAGCGGGGGCGCGATCAGCGCGAGGGCCTCCAGGGCGTGGCCGACCTCGGGGCCGGACAGCCGGTAGAAGCGGTTGCGGCCGCTGCTGCGGACGGTGACCAGTCCGGCGTCGAGCAGCCGGGCCAGGTGGGCGCTGGCGGTGGGCGCGCCGATGCCCGCCTCGGCGGCGAGGACGGCGCCGGACAGGGCGCGGCCGTCGCCGAGCGCCTTCAGCATCCGGGCCCGGGACGGGTCGGCGAGCAGGGCGGCGGCCCGGGCGACGTCGGGCTGGCCGCTGGAGGGGGCGGGGAGGGCGGGCACCGGACCAGCCTACGGCGGGCACGGTTCGCCGGGGGACGAACGGTTCCGCGCCGAGACTGCCGTCATGACTTCTGCAGCGCGCACGCTTCCCGCCCCCGTCCGGCCGCCGGTGGCGCGGCTCGCCCTGCCGCCGCTGGTCGCGCTGAGTCTGGGCTCCTTCCTGGTGATGCTGGACGTGACGGTGGTGAACGTGGCGGTGCCGGGGCTGCGGGCCTCGCTGGGGGTGGGGGCGGCGGGGGTGCAGTGGGTGGTGGACGGCTACAGCGCGGTGTTCGCGGGGCTGCTGCTGCTCGGCGGCGGGATCGGCGACCGGTACGGGCACCGGCGGTCGTACCTGGCGGGGCTCGGGCTGTTCGCGGCGGCTTCGGCGCTCTGCGCGGCGGCCCCGTCGGGGGCGGTGCTGGTCGGGGCCCGGTTCGGGCAGGGGGCGGGGGCGGCGCTGCTGGTGCCGGCCTCGTTCGCGCTGTTGCGGGCGGCGTACCCGGACGGGGCGCTGCGGGCCCGGGCGGTGGGGGTGTGGGGGATGGTCTCGGCGGTGGCGTTCGGGGCCGGTCCGGCGCTGGGCGGGCTGCTGGTGGCCGGGCCGGGGTGGCGGTGGGTGTTCTGGGTGAACCTGCCGGTCGCGGCGCTGGCGGCGGTGCTGACCCGCCGGCACGTCCCGCCGGTGGCGGCGCGGCGGACGGCGCGGCGGGGCGATCCGGTGGGCCAACTGCTGGGCGTGGTCGGTCTGGTGGCGCTGGTCGGGGCGGTGAACGAGGCGGGCGTCCGGGGCTGGGGCTCGCCGTGGGTGCTGGGCGCGTTCGGGGCGGGCGCGGCGGCGCTGGCCGGGTTCGCCCGGGTGGAACTGGGGCTGGAGCGGCGGCTGGGGCGGCACTCGGACCCGCGGGTGGCGGACCCGCGAGTGGCGGAGCCGGGCGGGCAGGAGCCGGTCGGCCGGGAGCCGGGCGGACGGGGGCCGCTGCTGCCGCCCGCGCTGCTGCGGGACGGGCGGCTCGCGGCGGTGGACGCCGTCGGCCTGCTGCTCGGCCTGGGCTACTACGGGATGCTGTACGTGCTGACCCTGCACTTCCAACTGGTGTGCGGCTACGGCTCGTTGGGGGCGGGCCTGGCGCTGCTGCCCTCGGTGGGGATGGGCCTGCTCGCGGCCCCGCTGTCGAGCCGGCTGGCGGCCCGGTACGGCCCGTACCCGCCGATGGCCGGGGCGCTGCTGCTGGGGGCGGCGGGGTTCCTGGGCTGGTTGGCGGCGGGGCCGGACACGCCCTACCCGGTGCTGCTGCCGGCGCTGGCGGCGACCGGTCTGGCGACGCCGGTGACGGTGGTGTCGGCGACCGTCGCGGTGCTGGAGGCGTCCCCGCCGGACGCGGCGGGAACGGCCTCGGCGGTGTTCAACGTGGCCCGTCAGGTGGGTAGTTCGCTGGGCGTGGCGCTGTTCGGCACCCTGCTGGGCGGCTTGGGCCCGGTCCGCGGCCTGCACGTCTCGGCCCTGGTCGCGGCGGGCGCCTTCCTGCTCGGCGCACTGCTCGCGGTGCGGGTCCTGCGGCGGGGCCGGGCGGCGGGCGGTCGCTGAGTCCGTGTCCTCCGCTCCCCGTCCCCGCCCCGGCCCCGCCGTCCGGTGCTCAGCCCTGCTGGGTGGCGGCGGCGTAACGGGCGCTGACGTCCTGCCAGTTGACGACGTCCCAGAGCCGGGTGACGTAGTCGGGGCGGACGTTGCGGTACTGCAGGTAGTAGGCGTGCTCCCAGGCGTCGAAGGCGAGCAGCGGGACGCTGCCCTGGCCGACGTTGCCGTGGTGGTCGTAGACCTGCTCGACGATCAGGCGCCGGCCGAGCGGCTCCCAGGAGAGGATGCCCCAGCCGGAGCCCTGGACGCCGACGGTGGCGGCGGTGAGCTGCTGCCGGAAGGCGTCGAAGGAGCCGAAGTGCTCGGTGACGGCGTCGGCGAGGGCGCCCTCGGGGCGGTCGCCGCCGTCGGGGGAGAGGTTCTCCCAGAACAGCGAGTGCAGGACGTGCCCGGAGAGGTGGAAGGCGAGCGTCTTCTGCAGGCCGACCAGGGCGCCGAACTGCTCCTTGTCACGGGCCTCGGCGAGCTGGTCGAGGGTCGAGTTGGCGCCGTTGACGTACGCCAGGTGGTGCTTGGAGTGGTGCAGTTCGAGGATCTCGGCGGACATCGCGCGTTCGAGGGCGGAGTAGTCGTACGGCAGGTCAGGCAGCGTGTAGGCACCCATGGCGGAGCAGCCCTTCTCGTTCGACGGAGGGTCAGTTGCGAGTGCCACCTTATTGCACATTACTTGCAGGAGCGATAAAAGGTCATTAAGGCTCGGTGTCGCCACGTGACGAAGGCCCGTCCGGGCGAGAACCGGACGGGCCTTCAGCGGGACGGGCTTTCAGTGGGCCGGGCCTTCCACCGGACGGGCCTTCCACGGAGGGGCCGGGGGTCAGGACCGCCCGGCGGACGCCTCCTCGCGCAGCCGGTCCTCGGACGCGCCGCGCCGCCAGTAGCCGGAGAACGTCACCGCCCGCTTGTCGACGCCGCGTTCGCGCACCAGGTGCCGGCGCAGCTCCTTCACGGTGCCGGACTCCCCGGCGATCCACGCGTACGGGGCGCCGTCGGGCAGGTCGGCCGCGCGCAGCGCGGGCAGCAGGC
Source organism: Kitasatospora sp. NPDC004272 (assembly GCF_053603035.1). NCBI lineage: Bacteria > Bacillati > Actinomycetota > Actinomycetes > Kitasatosporales > Streptomycetaceae > Kitasatospora > Kitasatospora sp. NPDC004272. Next base: position 27,055 of record NZ_JBSGET010000059.1, read on the forward strand.
CGGAGGGGGTGCCGGGCGCGCGGACCAGCCAGTGGACGCGCACGCCGTCGGGGGCGGCCAGGTCCTGGACGTCGGCGGCGTCCGGGACCTCGATCCAGGCCAGTCCGCGGGTGCCGGGCGGCAGCCACTCCAGGATGCCGCCCGCCGCGGGCAGCGCCGTCTCGTCGGCCAGCAGCAGGACGCAGCCGGTGTCCGCGGGCGGCCGGAAGGACACCGAGCGGTTGTCGGCGACGGCCGGGCCAAGCAGCACCACCCGCGCGCCGGGCCCGGCCGTCGAGGCCCAGGTGGTGGCCGGTCCGGCGTCCGGTCCGGTACCGTGCAGCGCGAAGTCGACGTCCAGCTCGGGCGGTTCGGCCCGCTGGGCGCGGACCGTGTACGAGCGCAGCACGGCCCGCCGCTCCGCCGGGATCGCCCGCCAGGCCGCGAACCAGCCCTCGCCCTCCGCGTACGGCAGCTCCGGCTCGTCCTGGCCGGGGTGCGGCAGGAACAGCGAGAAGGACTGGTCGCGCCCACCGCTCGCGAAGTCGCGCAGCGCCGCGCCGCCGAAGGTGACCCGCAGCAGGGTCGGGCCGAGCCGCCGGGTGCGCAGCACGTGCGCCGGGAAGAAGTCGTACTCCTGGGCCTGGCCGGTCATCCGACTGCCTCTCAGCTCAGCTTGCGGGACTTCTGGATGGCGGCGGTCAGCCGCTCGATCAGCGGGGCGAACCCGGCGTAGGAGAAGCGCGGCACCGCGTCCCACGGGGTGATCTGCTCGGCCTTGACGGCGGCCAGCTCGCCCCAGGCGGGCTTGGCGGCCAGGTCCTTGGGCTGCAGGGCGGTGGAGCGCTGGTCGAGCAGCAGCAGGTCGGCCGGGTACTTGCCGGCGTTCTCCCAGCTCAGGCCCTCGTAGTAGTCGCCGCCGTCGGTCTTCTCCGGCTGGATGAACTCGACGCCCAGCTCGGCGAAGTAGATCAGGTCGCAGGAGATCTTCGGGTTGGAGACGTAGAACAGGTCGGCGCTGCCGGAGCAGGCCATCACCTTGACGCCGCCGGCCGCCTTGACCGCCTGCCGCAGCTCCTCGGACGCCTTCTCGAACCGGGCCTTGGCGTCGACGACCTTCGCCGCCTTGAGGTCCGCGCCCAGCGACTCGGCGAGCTTGGCGTAGTGCTCGATCGGCTGGGTGATGGTGACCCGGCCGGTGGAGACCAGCGCCTGCGGGGCGAGCTGGAGGATCTTGTCCTTGGACTCGTCCGGCACGTACCAGTACGCGCCCGGGTCGTACATGTGGGTCACCAGCAGTTCGGGGCGCAGCGCCGCGTACTTCTCGATCGAGAACTCGCCCCAGGCGTTGCCGATGATCTCGATCTTGTCCACGTCCAGGCTGCCGGCCTGCGGGTCGGCCTTGCCGTCGGCGGCCTTGGTCTCGCCGAAGACGCCGACCAGTTGCCTGTCCAGGCCGAAGTCGGCGAGCGCGGCGGCGGCGCCGGTGAAGGCCACCACCCGGGCGGGGGTGCTCTTCGCGGTGACGGTCTGCGGGCGGTCGTCGGTGAAGCTCCACGCGCCGCCGCCCGCCGCGTCCTGGGCCCCGCCGGACGCCTTGCCGCCGGAGTCGCCGGAGGATCCGCAGGCGGCCAGCACCGCGCCGAGGGCGGTGGCTCCGCCCGCGGCGAGCAGGCCGCGGCGGGTCAGGCGGGGGGAAGAGGGCATGGCGGTACCTCGGTTCGAGCGCTTCGGGGCAGGGGGAACCGCACCCCGGTGGGAGCGCCGGAGTGCGGTACCCGGCGGTAGCCGCCGGGCGTACGCAGGTTAACCTAACCTAAGTTGCGGTACGGAGGGCCCCCGGGTCCGCCGACCCGTTCCCCGACCGATCCGGAGCACCCTTGAGCACCACCGGCTCCCTCCCGATACCCGGCGCCGCCACCGCCCGCCGCGGCTCGCCCCGCGCGCTCGGCCTGGTCGCCGGGCTGCTCGTGCTGCTCGCCGTCCTGGTGCTCAGCCTCGGCCTCGGCGCCAAGCAGCTCGGCCCCGCCGAGGTCTGGCACGGACTCCTCGACCCGGACGCCCCCGGCTACACCGTCGTCCACCGGATGCGGCTGCCCCGCACCCTGCTCGGACTGCTCGCCGGCACCGCGCTCGGCCTGGCCGGCGGCGTCATGCAGGCCCTCACCCGCAACCCGCTCGCCGACCCCGGCCTGCTCGGCATCAACGCGGGCGCCTCCGCCGCCGTCGCCACCGCGGCCGCCGTGCTCGGCGTCAGCTCCTTCACCGGCTACGTCTGGTGGGCGCTGGCCGGCGCCGCCCTGGTCTCCGTCCTGGTGTACGCCGTCGGCGGCGGACGCGGCGCCACCCCCGCCCGGCTCGCCCTGGCCGGGGCCGCGCTCAACGCCACCCTGTACTCGTACGTCAGCGCCGTGATGCTGCTGGACACCGCCTCGCTCGACAAGATGCGCTTCTGGACGGTCGGCTCGCTGGCCGGGGCCCAGACCTCCACCGTGCTCGGCATCCTGCCGTTCGTCGCCGTCGGCGCACTGCTCGCGCTCGCCCTGGCCCGCCCGCTGAACGCACTGGCGCTCGGCGACGACGCGGCCCGGGCGCTGGGGGCCCGGCCCGCGGCGGTCCGGGCCGCCGCGATCGTCGCCGTCACCCTGCTGTGCGGCGCGGCCACCGCCGCCTGCGGCCCGATCGTCTTCGTCGGCCTTATGGTCCCGCACCTGGTCCGCGCCCTCACCGGCCCCGACCTGCGCTGGATGCTGCCCTACTGCGCCGTCCTGGCCCCCGTCCTGCTGCTCGGCGCCGACGTCCTCGGCCGCGTCCTGGGCCGCCCCGGCGAACTCCAGGTCGGCATCGTCACGGCCGTCCTCGGCGGCCCGTTCTTCCTGTACTTCGCACGACGGGGGAAGGCCCGCGCATGAGGACGACGACACGAACCGGACGGGCCGCGGCCGACGCGCGGGCGACGGTGCCGGGAACGCGGGCGGTTCCGACGCCCGCGGCGGGAGCACGGGCCGCGGCCGGTGCCGGGGAGGTGCGGGCGTGAGGACGTTGCGGGTGGCCCGGTTCTCGGTCCGCTACCGGCCGCGCGGGCTGGCGGTGTGCGCGGGCGCGCTGCTGGTGACGGCGGTGGTCGCGGTGTTCGCGCTCGGCCGCGGGGACTACCCGATCGCGCCGGGGGAGGTGGTCCGGGTGCTGCTCGGCGGGGGCGGCCCGGCCGAGGACTTCGTGGTCAACCAGCTGCGGCTGCCCCGGATCGTCACCGCGCTGCTGGTCGGCGCGGCGCTGGCGCTCGCCGGGGCGCTGTTCCAGACCCTGGTGCGCAACCCGCTGGGCAGCCCGGACATCCTCGGCTTCACCCAGGGCGCGGCCACCGGCGCGCTGCTGGTCGTGGTCGCGGGCGGCTCCAGCGCCGCGCTGGCGGGCGGCGCGGTCGCGGGCGGCCTGGCCACCGGCGTGCTGATCTACGCGCTGGCCTGGCGCGGCGGCGTGCAGGGCGCCCGGCTGGTGCTGGTCGGCATCGGGACGGCGGCGATCCTCACCGGCGTCAACGGCTACCTGCTGACCCGCACCCAGCTGATGGACGCCGCCCGCGCGGTGCTCTGGCTCACCGGCAGCCTGGACGGCCGCGGCTGGGAGCAGGCCCGCCCGCTGCTGGTCGCGCTGGCCGTGCTCGTCCCGCTGGTGCTGATCGGCTGCGGGCCCGCGCTGCGCGCCCTGGAGCTCGGCGACGACGCGGCGAGCGGGCTGGGCGTGCGCCCCGAGCGGCTGCGGATGGTGCTGCTGGGCGCCGCCGTGCTGCTCGCCTCGCTGGCCGCGGCGGCCGCCGGACCGGTCAACTTCCTGGCCCTGACCGCCCCGCAGCTGGCCCGCCGGATCACCCGCTCGCCGGGCCCGAACCTGGCCGCGTCCATGTGCACCGGCGCCGCGCTGCTGGTCACCGCCGACTTCGCCGCGCAACACCTGCTCGGCGAGCGCCAGTTGCCGGTCGGCGTGGTCACCGGCGTGCTCGGCGGCGGCTACCTGGTCTGGCTGCTGGCCACCCAGCGCCGGGCCGGCCGCCTGTGAACGGCCCCGACCCGGCGGCGGACCCGGCCCCGCCCGTGGAGAACCGCCCGTGAAGAACCGCCCGTGAAGAACCGCCCGTGAAGAACCAGCCCCCGTCCGTCCCGTCGTCCCGAACGGAGCCCCCGATGGCCCAGCCCGAGCCGCGCCTGGCCGGCCGCGACCTGACCCTCGCCTACGACAAGCGCACCATCGCCGAGGGCCTGACCGTCGACGTCCCCGACCACTCCTTCACCGTGGTGGTCGGCCCGAACGCCTGCGGCAAGTCCACCCTGCTGCGCGCGCTGTCGCGCACCCTCAAGCCGGTCGCCGGGCAGGTGCTGCTGGACGGGCGGTCGATCGCCACGCTGCCCGCCAAGCAGGTCGCCCGCACCCTGGGCCTGCTCCCGCAGTCGTCGATCGCCCCCGACGGGATCACCGTCGCCGAGCTGGTCTCCCGCGGCCGCTACCCGCACCAGGGCGTGCTGCGCCAGTGGTCGGCCGAGGACGAGCGGGTGGTCGCCGAGGCGATGGCCGACACCGGCGTCGCCGAACTCGCCGACCGGCCGGTGGACGAGCTCTCCGGCGGCCAGCGCCAGCGGGTCTGGATCGCGATGGCGCTGGCCCAGCAGACCCCGCTGCTGCTGCTCGACGAGCCCACCACCTACCTGGACATCGCGCACCAGATCGAGGTCCTCGACCTGTGCGCCCGCCTGCACCAGGAGCAGGGCCGCACCCTGGTCGCCGTGCTGCACGACCTCAACCAGGCCGCCCGCTACGCCACCCACCTGGTCGCGCTGCGCGACGGGAAGCTGGTCGCGGCCGGGCCGCCCGGCGAGGTGGTCACCGCCGAACTGGTCGAGGAGGTCTTCCGGCTGCCCTGCCGGGTCATCCCCGACCCGGAGACCGGCACCCCGCTGGTCGTCCCCGCCGCCAACCGCCGCGCCCCCGCCACTACCTGAGCCCGCCGCGCCCCCGCCACGGCCCGGCCCGGGCCCGGATGGGAGACCCGCCGCCGGAAAGGCTCGGGTTCCCGCCGGTTCGGTCGGATACTGGCGGTATGCGTGCCAATGCGGAGAACCCCGAGAATCCCGAGTACCCCGAGGACGACGACGAGCAGTCCCCGGCCGTGCTGGAGGCCGCCGACCAGGAACGGGCGGCGGTCGAGCCGGAGGTGGACGACCTGGAGGTGTTGCGGCAGCAGCGCGAGCGCGGCGCGGAGCCCGCGGACGAGGGCGACGCGGTGGAGCAGGTCCGCGAGGTCGCGCTGGAGGACGAGGACTACCGCGACTAGCCGGGCGGGCCTCAGATCTGCTCGCGGCGCTTGAGCCAGGCGAAGGCGGCCCAGCCCGGCAGCACCGGCAGCACGAAGGTCAGCAGCCGGAACAGCATCACGGACGCCCGCGCGTCGTCCTCGCCGATGCCGCCGGTCAGTTCGAGCAGTCGGGGCATCAACAGCTCCACTCCGCCCGCGCCGCCGGGCGTCGGCACCACGTTGCCCGCCGCGTTGCCGGCCAGGAAGGTCATCGCGACGGCGTTGAAGCCCGGGTGCTGGCCGGCCGCGCGGGTGCAGCAGTACAGGCACATCACGAAGCACATCGACACCAGCAGCTGCCCGGCCACGCCGGTGGCGAGCCGGCCGGGCCGCTGGGCCAGGTCGAGCAGCCGGGGCAGCACCTCGGCGCGCAGCGGCCGCAGCAGGGTCTGGGCGCGCCGCCGCAGCGAGGGCACCGCGGCGACCGACACCGCGACGACGGCGGTGACCGCGCCGGCCAGCCAGACCACCCAGCCGCTGGTCAGCGGGGAGGACGACTCGCCGCCGGCCTCGGCGGCGTCCACCCCGACCAGGGCGCTGAACACGGCGAGCTGCAGCATGTGCAGCAGCAGGCCGAACAGCTGGCTGACGCCGATGCTGGACATCGCCTGCGCGGTGGGGATGTTCGCGCACTGCAGGTAGCGGGTGTTCAGGGCGAGGCCGCCGACGCCGCCGGGGGCGACCACCTTGACGAAGGAGCCGGCCACCTGGGTGGCCAGGGTGGAGCGGAACGACAGCTTCTCGGGGACGAAGCCGCTGAACGCGAAGGTCGCCACCGGGTAGCTGACCGCGGCCCAGAGGACCGCGCCGGCCAGCCACAGCGGATCGGCCCCGGCGACCACGTCCACCGGGTTGGGGAACTGCAGCAGCCCGTACCCGACCACGACGCAGGCCACGACGGCGAGCAGGGTGCGCGGGCGCAGCCGCTCCAGCCGGACGGGCACGGCGGTGGCGGTGGACTGCGGCGTCTGCCGCTGCACCTCGGCGCGCAGGACGGCGGCCAGCTCCTTGTGCCGGGCGAGCGCGGACCGGGTGCGGCGGGCCAGCGCGATCGGCTGCAGCAGCGGCAGCGCGGCGCTGACCGGCCCGGGCCCGAGCACCTCGACCGCGGCCCGCACCGCCCGCCGGGGTCCGGCGTACAGGGCGAGGACGGCGAGCAGCCCGGCGACGTCCAGGCGCAGCAGCAGTTCGCTCGCGGCGATCTCGCCGTTGGCCAGGCCGACCAGGTGGACCCTGCCCTCGGCGTCCAGCAGCACGGTGTTCGGGGAGAGCGCGCGGTGCGCGATCCGGCGGCGCTGCAGCAGGGCCAACTGCTGCCAGGCGTCGCGCAGTTCGGCGTCGGTGGGGCCGGCGTCGGGGTCGGCCTCGGTGGCGGGATCGGCGGCGGTCTCGGTTCCGTCGGCGGTGTCGCTGTCGGTGCCGGTGTCGGTGGCGCTGCCGTCCGGTCCGGGCAGTTCGTCGAAGAGTTCGGCGAACGGCCGGGCGTCGATCCGCCGGTAGGCCACCAGGGCGGCGTCCGGGCCGAGTTCGACCGCCGCGAGCGGGGTGCGGGTGCGGGCCCCGGCGGCGGACGCGGCGTGGCCGAGCAGGGTCTGGTGCTCCAGCCCGTCGCGCAGCGGGCGCAGGCCGAACGGGCGGGGCGCGGTGCGCAGTCGCAGCGCCAGCCACAGGTGGCCGAGCAGCCCGCTGGCCTGCGCGTACCGGTCGAGCAGGTGGACGTCCAGGTCGGGGCGGTCGCCGTGCTGGGTGACCAGGTAGCGGCCGCTGCCGAGCATCAGCACCACGTCCGGGCGGACGCCGGTGCCGGCCAGCGCGGCGGCGATCTGGCCCTCGGAGGGTTCGCCGACCGGCTCGCCGACGGCGTACCGGGTGGCGTGCGCGGCGGTCCAGCCGAGCAGCAGCGCCAGCAGCAGCGACAGCGGGGTGGCGTACCCGGTGACCAGCCCCGACAGTCCGGTCAGGCCCAGCGTGACGGCCAGCGCGGTGCGCCAGCGGCGGCGTCCGGCGGTGCCGAGGGCGGTCATGAAGGCCAGCACCGGCGCGAGGTGCCCGTACACCGGGTCGGTGCGGCCGAGGCCGGAGGGCAGCGGGTGGGTGAGCGCGGTGAGGTCGCCCACCAGCAGGTCCAGGCCGAGCGAGAGGCCGTAGGCGAGGACGGCGGCGAGCACGCCGTCGGCAACCCGGCGGCCCTCCCCGCGCAGCACCCGGTCGACGGCGAAGCCGAGCGGCACGGTGAGCAGCGCGGCGCCGCACAGCGCGGCGGTGAGCTTGGCGGGCGGCCAGGGCAGCAGTTCGACGCCGCGGGCCACGTCGCTGTCCAGGCCGAGCGCGGAGGAGCGGGCGTAGGAGGCCAGTAGCAGCACCAGGGCGGTCCAGCACGCCCCGCCGGCGAGTCGGATCAGCTCGGCGGGGTGGCGGACCCGGTCCACCCGTCCGGTCCGGGCCCGGCGCGGGGGCGGAGGCGGGAGCGGGGGCGGGGGCGGGGTCGTGCGGGACCCCTGGGATTCGTCGGCTTGTATCACCGTGGCCACGCGGCATGGTCCCACACCGGTACGTCCTTGATCGGTCCGTTCCGGCAAGGGGGGCCGGGTGTCCTGGTGTATATCGCCTGATAGCGGGCATATCGACCTGATGGAGGCCCGAGGAAGGGAGCCAACTGATGACCGAGCGATCGACCGACAGGACGGCCGTGCTCCGCCGGAGCGGCGAGGAGCTGCTGGCTGAGCGCGGCATGGCGGCCGAACCGGTGGCCCTCGCCCCGCAGATGCACGGCGCGGCCGCCCCCGAGAGCCGGAGCGGCCCCCACTACGTGGACGCGGTGTACAGCCACGGCGGCCGCCGGATGCCCGAGACCGCCGGCCCGTCCGGCGGGCCCGCCGCCCACCCCGACCTGCCGGGCCACCGGCACCGCGGAGCGGAACGGCACTCCGCGCACTGACACCCGCCCGGCGGGGGTGGGAGAGTGGGGCCGCAAGCTCCCGCCCCCGCCGAAGGAGTGCCATGGCCGACGCCCCCGAGTTCGCCTCCCGCGAGGAGTGGCTCGCCTCCCTGCACCGCGTGTACGCCGCCGCGGGCTGCCTGATCACCGACCCCGACGGCCGCGTCCTGATCGTCAAGGCCGGCTACCGCGACGCCTGGCAGTTCGTCGGCGGCACCGTCGACCTCGGCGAGAACCCCCGGCAGTGCGCGACCCGCGAACTCCACGAGGAGACCGGCCTGCGCCGCGAGGCCGGCGAACTGCTGGCCGTCGCCTGGACCAACCCCAGCGGCGAACTCGACCACCCCGCCTGCCACTTCCTCTTCGACCTGGGCGTCTTCCCCGCCGACACCCCGATCGCCCTCCCGCCGGGCGAACTCGACGCCCACCGCTGGGCCCCCGTCCCCGAAGCCCTCGCCCTCCTCGGCCCGGCCCGCGCCCTCCGCCTCGAAGCCGGCCTCGCCGCGCGGGCGGACGGCCGCGCCCGACTGGTGACGGCGCCCAACTCCGGCTTCTGAACCGGGTGCCGGGCAGACGGGGGCGCGGTGCCGCTGTTGTTACGGCCGGCGCCAGACGTACGCCGCCGAGACCGGGTGGCCGCGGTGGCGTTCCCACTTGGGCTTGAGCGCGGTCCAGCGGTCGCCGACGACCTCCTCGCGCATCTCGGCGAGCTGCCAGCCCGCCGCGAGGCCCGCGGTGAGGTGGTCGCTGACCAGGTGGACGTGGGTGGTGATGGCGACGGGGCCGTCGGGGCCGTCGTAGTGGGTGGGCATGCCGGCGGCCATGATGAAGGCGGGGTGCAGGCCGACCAGGACGAACAGGCCGCCGGGGCGGACCAGGCGGTGGGCCTCGCGGTAGAGCGGGCCGAGGTCGGCGAGGTGTTCGTCGACGAGGGAGCAGGCGGCCAGGTCGTACGCGCCGTCGGGGAGTCCGGTCGAGGCGAGGTCGCCCTCCAGCAGCAGGCGGTGGGCGCCGCGGGTCCGGGCGCGGGCGAGCATCTCGGGGGTGAGGTCGATGCCGTCGACCGCGGCGACGCCGCGGCCGAGCAGCCAGGCGCCGGTGCGGCCGGTGCCGCAGCCGAGGTCGACGGCGAGGTCGGCGGCGGCCCACCGCGGGACGGTGAGCCGGGCCAGCACGTCGACGTCCATCGCGTCCTGGACGGTGTCCTCGTAGCTGTCGACCCACCCGGCGTAGCCGGTGCGGACGTCGACGGTGGGGTAGCCGCGGGTGTCGAACAGGGAGAAGTTCGTCATGCCGGACAGTCTGGTCCGCGGCCCGGCGGCCCGGCGAGCGGTTATCCGAGCAGCCGGGCCCGGACGGCGGCGACGTCCCCGGCGGGCAGCCACCGTTCGGCGTCGAACTCGGCCAGGACCTCGTGCAGGGCCTGCTCCGGGGTGGTGCCGGCGTCGGCGAGGACGCGGGCGATGCCGGCCTCCTCCTCGGTGCGGGCCAGGATGGTCCACAGCGGGCGCAGGTTGGCGGCGGAGAGCAGGTAGTCCTCGGCGATCGCGGTGGGGGCGGCCCCGGCCAGGGCGAGCAGGACGAGGGCGGCCAGGCCGGTGCGGTCGCGGCCGGCGCCGCAGTGCACCACGACGGCGCCGGGGCGGGCCCGGGCGACGGCGGCGACCAGTTCGGCGACGGCGGACCGGCAGTGGTCGAGGTAGGGGCGGAAGGACAGCGGGGTGCCGTCCAGGGCGCCGAAGCGGGACCACCAGTCCGGTCCGGCCAGCGCGTCGAGCGGGACGCGGACCAGGTCGATGCCGTCGGGGGCGGGCAGCAGCGGCCGGTACTCGACGGCGTCGCGCAGGTCGATGACGGTGCGCACGCCGTACGCGATCAGGGAGTTCTGGCCCTCGGCGGTGAGCCGGTCGAGGTTGTCGGCGCGGACGACCGCGCCGGTGCGGGTGCGCCGGCCGTCGAGGGTGGGCAGCAGGCCGAGGTCGCGGACGTTCAGGCAGCCGTCCCAGTCGAGCCGGCGTTCCTCGTGCAGTACCGCCGTGGTCCCCGTCATGTCAGCCCCCGCTGTGTGCGCCCCGTGCCGTCCGGTCGGCGCGGGTACGCACCGACACCGAGAGGGACTCAGTCCGCTTCGGGATGGTTCCCGTCGGGGGCCTCGCGGAACTCCCAGAGCGTCCGGCCGAGCGTGTCGAGCACCCGGACGGTGTGGAACCGGGCGTCCCGGGCGGACAGGAAGCCGCGGGCGGCGCCCGCCAGGACGGCGTGCGCAGCCGGGTCGTGCCGGCTCCACGCGCCGTGCAACTCCAGTGCTGCGCCGGTGAGTTCGGCGCGCTGGATGCGGGCGACGGCAGCCGCGGCGAGGGCGCCGTTGACGCCGTCCAGTTCGGTCTGGCCGAGGTAGGGCTCGCGGTCCCCGGCCCGCAGCCGGCGGCGCAGTTCGGGCAGCGCGTAGCCGCGGACGGCGGCCACCGAGTCCTCGACGGCGATCAGCCAGCGCGGCCCGGGCACCACCTCCCACCAGACCTCGCCGCCGACCGGCAGCAGTTCGCCGATCGGGGAGTGCCAGCGCTCCAGCCCGGTGGGGGAGTTGGCGTCGGGGCGGATCCGCCGCCGGTCCCAGGCGGACTTGTCGGTGACGGAGAGGTTGACGGTGTACCGCACCCGCCCGTCGCCGGGCACGGCCCGCACGCCGAGCACCGCCCAGCGGTCGCGGTCTGGCAGCGAGAAGGAGTGCCGCCAGCCCCGGAAGCCGAGTGCGCGCAGGGCGGGCGCGAAGTGGTCGCGGATTCCGGTGGTGTAGAGCTCCTCGGCGGTGCGCATGCCGGTTCCGGCCTCCTCGGCTCCAGGGGAACGTGGGCGAAATGCCCCGTATTTGCACGGTATGGCGGAGGAGTGGGGGCGAACCGCGGGCGAAGGACAGCAGCCGACGGGACGAAGGTCGGGCCGCCGCGGGCCCTGCGTCCCCTCCGGGCGGGGCGGGCCGGCGTCCGCCCGGCGCGAGCTGACGTCCCGTCGGTCCGCACCGGGCCCGCACCGGTCCGACACGGCCCGCCCACCGCACCGTCACCGGCCGGGCGGTGCCCCGGAGGTGGGAGCGTTCCCCCGGATGGCGCATGATGTGGCGGGTGCACAGAGCTGAACACCACGGGGCGGACGACGGGGCCCGGCTCGGGCGAAGGCCGCCTGACGCGACACTTGCCACGGCCGTCCGCGCCGCCCAGGACGGCGACGAGGAGGCGTTCCGGGTCCTGTTCCGGGCCGTCCAGCCGGGGCTGCTGCGCTACCTGCGGGTGCTGGTCGGCGGGCGGGCCGAGGACGCCGAGGACATCGCCTCCGAGGCGTGGCTGCAGATCGCCCGCGACCTGCCGGGCTTCCGCGGCGACGCGGACGGGTTCCGCGGCTGGGCCGCGACGGTCGCCCGCAACCGGGCGATGGACCACCTGCGCCGGGTGCGCCGCCGCCCGGTCGCCGACCTGCCGGTGGAGTACCTGGCCGAACTGGCCGCCGCCGAGGACACCGAGGGCCAGGTGATGACCACCGTCGCCACCTCCGAGGCGCTCGCGATGATCGCCGCGCTGCCGCCCGACCAGGCCGAGGCGGTGCTGCTGCGGGTGGTGCTCGGACTGGACGCGGAGAGCGCCGCGAAGGTGCTCGGCAAGCGCTCCGGCAGCGTCCGGATGGCCGCCCACCGGGGGCTCAAACGCCTGGCCAAGCTGCTGGAGCAGGACGGGGGAGCGGCCGCCGGGGCACCCCGCCGGGGGGCCCGGAGGACGGCCGGGGAAAAAGTTTCCGCGCAGGGTGTGACACCGGCGCAGGTGCCGACGCTGAAGGACACGAGATGAGCACCAACCGATCCCGCCGGATCGATCGCGCCACCGCCGAGCGGCTGCTCGGCGGTGTCACGGTCGACCCGGAGGCCGGTCAGGACCCCTCCGCCGGGCAGCTGTCCGCGCCAGGACGGCCGGAGCTCGCCGCCCTGCTCGCCGCCGCTGCGACGAGCGAGGCGGCCGGCGACGGCCCGCTGCCCGGCGAAGAGGGGGCCCTGGCCGCGTTCCGGCAGGCTCGTCGCCAGCCGGCCCCCAGGCAGCACCGGAGACGAAAGATGGCGGACACCGCGCTCGCGCGTGCCCTCAGCGCGAAGGCACTGGCCGTCGCGCTGGGCGTCACCGCCGTGGGCGGCGTCGCGGTCGCGGCCTCCACCGGCCGGCTGCCGGAGGTGCTGGGCGGTCCCGCCCCGGCCCCGCCGGCCACCAGTGCCGCACCCGCCCCGTCCACCGGGGCGCCCCACAGTCCGTCCGCGACCCCCGGCGCCGAGCGCACCGCCCGGCCGACCGCGTCGGCGGGCCGCTCCGGCACCCCGACCCGGACGCCCGGGCCGAGCTCCGCCGCTCCGACCGACCTGCCGGACCTGTCGGAGCTCTGCGCGGGCTTCGCCGGACGGATCAAGGGCGGCAGCAAGCCCAAGGAGGCGGCCGTCGACCCGGCGCTCGCCGAACTGCTGAAGGCGGCGGGCGGACCGGAGAAGGTGACCGGTTTCTGCGCGCTGCTCGAAGCGCACGGCTGGGACCAGCCGGGCGGCGACGGCCGGGGGAGGGCCACCGCCGTTCCGGGCCAGCAGTCCGCCCCGCCGTCCCCCTCGCCCTTCCCGAGCAGGTGGGGGCGCGAGACCGATCGGCCGTCCGGCGGGGGGAACAGCCAGGACTGACACCGAACTCCGGTCGGACGACGGGCTCCCCCGGGCCCCGTCCGACCGGCACCGCCTCCGGGCGGCCGGCGGGCCCCTGTACCCGTCGTCCGCCCGGACCGACTCCGGACGGACGACGGGCTCCCCCGGGCCCCCGTCCGTCCGGGACAGCTCCGACCGGCACCGGACTCCCCCGGGTCCACCGCCGGTCGGGGACCGCTCCGGACGGACGGCCGGACTCCCCCGGGTCCACCGTCCGTCCGGAGCCCAGCCCGGCCGTACCGTCCGAACACCCTGGAGTCACGGTGACCGAACGACCGCACCGCCAGGCGAGCCCGCGATGACCTTCCCCCGCACCTCGCCCGCCGCCGAACGCGCCGCCCGCCGCGCGCTGGAGGGCTCCCCGCAGCGCACCCTGCGCGCACTGCTGGCCGCCGCCCTCGCCGCCCTGACCGCCGCCCTGCTGGTCCAGCGCCCCTGAGACCCGTCCGGTCGGGCCCGCTATGGTTCACGGGTGCCCGACCGAGGTTGAAGGGAGCATCCGATGATCGGACGCGCGCTGAACGGGCGTTACGAGCTCGGTGAGATCCTCGGCGTCGGCGGCATGGCCACCGTCTACCGCGGCCTGGACCACCAGTTGGGCCGCCCGGTGGCGGTCAAGGTGCTCAACGGCGGCCTGGCCGACGACCCGAGGTTCGCCGAGCGGTTCGCCCGCGAGGCCCGGTCGGCCGCGCTGCTGGCGCACCCGCGGGTGGTCACGGTGTTCGACTCGGGCGTCGACCAGGGCTCCCCGTACCTGGTGATGGAGCTGGTGCACGGCGCGACCCTGGGCCGGGTGATCGCCGAGCAGGGCGTCCTGCCGGTCGAGCGCGCCGTCGGCACCGCCGCCGCCGTGCTGGACGCGCTGGCCGCCGCGCACGACCGGGGCCTGGTGCACCGGGACATCAAGCCGGGCAACGTGATGATCACCCAGGACGGCGGGGTCAAGGTCGTCGACTTCGGAATCGCCCGGGCCGGCTCCTCCTCCGGCCAGCAGCTCACCCAGACCGCCTCGGTGCTGGGCACCGCCGCCTACCTCTCCCCGGAGCAGGCCACCGCGGGCCAGGTCGACGGCCGCGCCGACCTGTACGCGGTCGGCTGCGTGCTGTACGAGATGCTGGCCGGCACGCCGCCGTTCACCGCCGACACCCCCGTCGCGGTGACCTTCAAGCACGTCACCGAGTACCCGGTGCCGGTCTCCGCGCACCGCCCCGACGTGCCGCCCGCGCTGGACGCCGCGATCCTGCGGCTGCTCGCCAAGAACCCGGCCGAGCGCCCCGCCGACGCCCGGTCCGCGGCCGCCGAACTGCTCGCCGCCGTCCCGGCCGCCCCCGCCGACCGCACCGCCCAACTGCTCGGCGCGGCCACCCAGGTGCTGCCGCCGGTCCCCGCCGGCGCCTTCCCGCCCGCGCCGCCCGCCGCCTTCCCGTCCGCGCCCCCGCAGCCGTGGACCGAGCCGCAGCGCACCTCGGTGCTGCCGCCGGTGCAGGCCCCGCTGCTGCCCCGGGCCCGCTACGAGGACGAGGAGCCCGCACCCCGCCGCGGCCGCAACCCGCTGGTGTACGGCGGCATCGGCGCGGCCGTGATCGCCTGCGTGGCCGGCATCGCCGCGTTCTCGCTCGGCGGCGGCGGTTCCGCCCCCGAGGCCGCGCACACCCCCGCCGCGACGGCCGCCACCGGTGCCGCCCCCGCCCCCACGCCCACGCCCTCCCCGTCCCCGTCCCCGTCCGCCACCGCGAAGCCCAGCGCCTCGCCCAAGCCCTCCGCCACCCCCAAGGCCGGCCCCGTGGTCGCCCAGCTCGCCCAGCTGCGCGCCGAGGTGGCCCAGACCGACTTCAAACGGGACCGGGACAAGCAGGACGACCTGACCGGCCTGCTGGACCGGGCCACCCAGGACGTCAACGACAAGCAGCCCGCCGACGCCGAGGACTCCCTCAAGGACGCCCAGAAGCTGGTCCGCGACCTCCAGCGCCACAAGGCCGTGGACACCCCGGTCCTGATCGGCTGGCAGACCCGGCTCACCGCCCTGACCGCGGCGGTGCACGCCCAGGCCGCCCAGCAGGACGACTAACCGTCGCCCTGGTCGCGGCGGTGGGCCCGCTGCACCGCGCGGGTCTTCACCTGCCGGGTCAGCGCGGTCACGCCGGTGGTCAGGAAGACCACGGTGTACAGGAGTTGGAGCATCACCACGATCCGGGCGGTCTGCCCGGACGGGTGGATGTCGCCGTACCCGACGGTCGCCATGGTGATGACGGTGAAGTACAGCCCGTCGACCTTGGTGGTCAGCCCCTCCAGCTCGCCGGGCTGGCGGGCCATCCCCAGGTAGGAGGTGGCGAACACCACCAGCGCGCCGCACAGCAGGAACAGGATCCGCGGCGCCGGGTGCCGGGAGCGGCCCAGCACCTGCAGCCGCACCTCGCGCAGCAGCCCGAGGCCGAGCAGGACCAGCAGGCTCCCGGCCACCAGCCAGCTGAGCAGCGGGTGGTGCGGCCCGAACCAGTCCAGCGGCACCGTGAAGTAGGCCGTCAGCAGCAGTACCGGTCCGGTCAGCAGGACGAGGTACGTCCGGACCAGTTCCCTCACGCCGGTGCGGCCTTCCCACCGGACGGGGGGCCGGACGGCGGGCCGGCGGAGGGCTCGGCGGGCTCGTCGGCGGGCGTGTCGAGGAACTCCAGCACGGCCAGCACGGCCAGCAGCACCACCGCCATCCAGAGCACCACCGCCCCGGTCGGGTAGCTCCAGGTCAGCAGCAGCACGGCGGCGACGGCGACCGCGCCCCAGCCCAGCCACGCCTTCCAGCGGTGCACGAAGCGGCCGACCGGGCCGAGCCGCATGCCGATGCCCTCGGCGGCCCGCCGGACCGCGCCCAGGCCCTCCCGCCACAGGTGCCGCACCCAGCCGGCCCGGCGGCCCGCGCCGGTCAGCCAGGCGGCCAGCGCGACCACCACGCCCAGCGCCAGCACCATCCGGATCGCGGCCCGCAGGTAGCGCACCAGGGTGTCGTAGACCGCCATCGCGGCGGCCTGGTCGACGTCGGCGGGCAGCTTGTCCAGGTAGAGCGCCCGGAACACGCTCAGCCCGATGCCCAGCAGCCCCGCCCCGGCGGCCATCCCGAGCGCCGCCCAGACGGCGGCCCGGCGGTGGCGCACCGCCAGCACGACGCCGCCGACCGCGCAGAGCAGGGCCAGCACCGGCACCCAGAACCCGGCCAGGTCGAGCAGCCGCAGCCCGGTCTGCGCCTTCCGCACCGCGTCCGACTGCACCAGCGTGTAGTCGGTGTGCACCTCCGGGATCTTCGAGGCCAGCCCCAGCCCGTTGGCCACCAGCCGGTCCTTGACCGCCGCGACCACCGGCCCCAGGTCGAGGCTGACGGTGTCGCCCTTGACCTGCACCGCCCCGCCGCCCTGCCCGGTCAGCACCTTGTCGAAGGCGGCGTGCGCGTTGCGCAGCACGCCGGTCCAGACCGTGGCGAAGGCGTCGGACTGGACGAAGCGCAGCACCTGGTCGTGGACGAAGCCGGTCAGCCCGCTGGTCAGCGCGGGGCCGAGCTTGCCCAGCGCGGCGTCCAGCAGCGGCCGGTCGGCGGGGGCCGCGTCGTTCAGCAGGTCGGTGATCGGCAGCTGCTGCATCACCGCGGTGGTCACCCGGTTGGTGACCGCGCCCTGGACCGCGGGGGCGGCGGCCAGCGGCGCCATCGTGGACACGAACCGGTCGGTGTCGGTCACCTGCGACTTGCTCCAGGCGGCGACCACCCCGAGCGGGGTCAGCACCGCGGCCAGCACGATCAGCAGCACCGCGAAGAAGGACCGCACCCGGTGGTGCTCCCGCCGGGGCGCCCCCTGCTTCTCCAGGAGGCCGATCCGCTCGCGCAGCTCCGCGAGTTCCCGCTCCTCCGACGGATCCGCCGCCATCCGGTGCCTCCCTCATGATCCGCCGTCAGGTGGATACCAGGAGATACCAGAACAAAACGGTCAGCCACTCGGGCCCGGCGACACGCCGGAGCCCCCGGTCCGTCAGGGCGACGGGCCGGGGGCTCCGGTACGGCGGGCGCGGTCGGCCGGGGGCCGACGCGGCGTCAGGCCGTGGTCGGCTTGGTGGCCTCGGCGGCCTTGGTGACGACGATCGGCTCGACCGCGGGGCGCACCGGCTCGGCCTGCGAGGCGGCGGTGGCGTTCGCGGTCTCGGCGGGGGCGTCGTCCTCGCGCAGGGCCTTGGTCTCGGCCTTCAGGATGCGCATCGACTTGCCGAGGCCGCGGGCCATCTCGGGCAGCTTCTTCGAGCCGAAGAGCAGGACGAGCACCACCACCATGACGGCGATGTGCCAGGGCTCAAGACCGTTACGGAACATCCCTGACCACCGGTCCTTTCGTGGAAGTTCTCGCTGTGACAAAGGGCGTCGAGCGGAATGCCCGACTCGGCCAGTATGCACGGCCCGGTCGGCGAACGTATACACCCGTCGGCAAACAGCCGCCGAAAAACAGGTGATCCGAGTCATGTGGTCTGGACCACCTTGGCGGGCCGCGGGTGGGCCCGGCGCACCTCATCCGCCCGTGTTCACCAGCACCGACCAGGCGGACCCGGCGGCCGCCAGCACCACCGCGGCGGTCAGCCCCCGCATCCACCACCGGCTCGCCGAGACGTGCGGACCGTGTTCCACCGCACTGCGCCGCCGCACCCCGTGCAGGTACAGGCCGACCGCCGCCAGCGCCAACAGCCCGCCCAGCGCGGCCAGTCCGGGCAGCCCCCGGACGTACCCGGTGCGCAGCACCAGCAGCGCGTCGGCGGCCAGTACCAGTGCGGTGCGGCTCCAGGCCAGCAGGGTCCGCTCCGGTTGCAGGCCCGGGTCCCGGGGGGCGGTGGTCACCGCGACCAGCCGACGATCAGCACCGAGAACACCGCCGCGGCGACCGCCACGCACACCGTCAGCACCAGCATGATCCGGGTGGCCGGCAGCGGGCCGCCCGCCCGCATCGCCCGCTCCACCCGCACCCACCGGTGGTAGGCGGCCCACCCCAGCCCCGCCCCGCCGGCCGCCAGCAGCACCGAGAGCGTCACTCGCACCGGCACCGGCGCCAGGTCCGGCGTCAGCTGGTCCAGCCCCACCGCTCCGGCGAGCAGCGCCAGCGCGGTCCTGATCCAGGCCAGGAAGGTCCGCTCGTTGGCCAGCGTGAACCGGTAGTCCAGCTCCGCCGGCTCCTCGTCGTCCCGCTCCGCCATACGGCGACCCTAGGCCGGGAGCGGGGCGGGTGCAGCGCGAAGGGACCGGGCCGGGTGCAGCGCGAAGGGACGACGAGGAGCCGGCGGAGCTGGACTACCGGTTCACGCTGGCCAACGAGCGGACCTTCCTGGCCTGGATCAG
>NZ_JBSGET010000060.1:0-45265 GCF_053603035.1 Kitasatospora sp. NPDC004272
GCGCCGGGCCCGTTCACTGGGCCCGGCGCGCCGCCGTCTGGACCTGCTCCGGTCCGGGGACGCCTGAGGTCAGAACCGGCGCCAGCGCGCCGAGGCGAAGGAGAACACGCCGTACAGCACCAGCCCGGCGGCCACCACGACCAGCAGCCACGGGCCGGCCGCGCTGCCGGCGAAGGAGCGCAGGGTGTCGTCCATGCCCCGGGCCCGGTCCGGGTCGAACCGGACGGCCGCCACCACCACGAACGCCCCCGCGGCCGCGTACACGGCGCCGCGGGCCACGTTGCCGGAGACACCCGTCCCGGTCACCGCGCTCCGGGTGCGCGGCCGCATCGACCCGGTGTCGAGCTTGCGCAGGAACCGCCGCTGCACGGCGCGCACCGCGATCGCCGCACCGACGCCCGCCAGCACCAGCCCGGCCGTGCCCACCAGCCAGCGGCCGCCGGGCAGGCCCAGCGTGGTGGCCGTCCAGTCCTTGGAGGTGGAGTCGCTGTCCGACCCGCCGCCCGAGCCCGCCGCGTACGCGGCCGTCCCCCACGCCACGAAGCCGTAGAACACCGCCCGCCCGGCCGACAGCACCCGCGAGCCGGTCTTCTTCCGTCCGGCCTCGCCGAACACCGCCGTCGAGGCCCGCCACAGCGCCATCCCGACGAAGCCGACCGCCAGCACCCACAACAGCACCGTGCCGAACGGCTGCTCCGCCACCTGGTGCAGCGCCCCCTGCCGGTCGGCCTCCTCGCCGCCCGCCCCGAAGGCGATCCGCAGGGCCAGCACCCCGACCAGGGCGTACACCACGCCCCGGGCCACGAAGCCGGACCGGCCCGCGACCTCCGTCACCCGGCCCAGCCGGGCGTCCTCCCGCGTCTGCGTGTCCATCGACGTCCTCCTCCGCTCGTTCCTAGGGTTCCGGCCGGTCAGTCGAGAGCCCGGCCGCGGGTGACGAGGTTGCCGATGACCACGTAGACCACGGCGGGGATGCCGTAGTCCAGGAGGACCTGCCCGGTGTGGTTGGACACCGTGAACAGGCCGCGCGACCAGCCCGAGAGCCAGTCCGCCGCGGTGTGGAACCAGCTGACCAGGCCGTTGCCCTGATTGGCGCCGAAGAGGTCCAGCAGGATCCAGACCACCAGGATCCCGGCGAGTACGTGGGCCAGTACCGATATCACTGAAGTCGTCTGTCTCATGGCTGCCGCCTTGCCCGTCGTGACCACCCCAAACCCCTTGTCTGGCAAGGGAGTTCGGCGAAAATGCCGGATCCGGGGCAGCCCGCTCAGAGGAAGTGCCGGATCGGCGCGGTGGCCACCTCCAGGGCGCGGCGGGCCGGGCCGCGGCGGTGCCAGCGCTCCGGGACGATGGCCTCACTGCGGGCCAGGTCCTCGTCGAAGTGCCGGTCCAGGACGGCGGTGAACCCCTCGTCGACCACGGCGAGCACCACCTCCTCGTCGTGGTCGAGCGAGCGGCGGTTGAAGTTCGCCGAACCGACCACCGCCGCCGTCCCGTCGACGGTCAGCACCTTGGCGTGCATCATCGTCGGCCCGTACCGCCACACCGTGGCCCCGGCGGCGGTCAGCCGCCCGAAGTACCGCTCGCCCGCCAGCTGGCACACCCGCTTGTCGGTGTGCTCGCCCGGCACCAGCAGCTCGACGGCCACCCCCCGGCGGGCCACCGCGCACAGCAGGTCGACGAAGTACTCGTCGGGCGCGAAGTACGCCGTCGCCAGGCGCAGCCGCCGCTCCGCCGAGGAGATCACCACCCGCATCAGGGTCTGCAGGTCCTGCCAGCCGACGGCCGCCGAACCCCGCACCACCTGCACCACCGCGCCGCCCGGCTGCTCGTGCTCCTCGAACCGGTCCGCCGCGTCGTACAGCGTGCCGGGGGCGCACTCGGCCCAGTTCTGCGCGAAGGCCGCCGCGATGCCGTCGACGGCCGGCCCGACCACCCGCACGTGGGTGTCGCGCCACTCGCCCGGGTGCCGGGCGTCGCCGCACCACTCCTCGGCGATGCCCACGCCGCCGGTGAACGCGACCCGGCCGTCCACCACCAGGACCTTGCGGTGGCAGCGGTGGTTCTGCTTGAACGGGGACAGCCGCACCGGCCGGCGGAACCAGGAGATCTGCACGCCGGCCCGCTCCATCAGGTCGGTCAGCTCCGGCTCGATCAGCCGGCTGCCGAACCCGTCCAGCAGCAGCCGCACCCGCACGCCCTGCGCCGCCTTGCGGGCCAGCGCGCGGGCGAAGACCCGGGCGATCTCCCCGCGCCAGTAGACGAAGGTCATCAGGTCGACCGTCCGCCGCGCCCCGTCGACGGCCTCCAGCATGGCCGGGAAGATCTCGTCCCCGTTGCGCAGCGGCGTCAGCAGGTTCCCCTCGGTCGCGGCGATGCCGAGCAGTCCTTCCAGTCGGCGGCGCAGCAGCCGGGCGCCCTCCGATGGCGCGGCGGCGGCGGCGATCGGGGCGGGTTCGGGCGCGATCTCGGTGGTCACGGGGCTCCTCCGGACGGGGCGGGCGGCTGTGGTGCGCCTCGGCTACCCCGTTCGCCGGGATCGACGCCTGCCGACCGGCCGGAACGGCGCGGCGGCACGCGGGGGCCCGTGCGCGGGCCGGGGGCGGGGGCCGCGGACCGGCCGGGGGATGAAAACGCCGCTCCGGGGGACACGGGTGCCATGACGAGGACTCAGGGGCGCGTGCCGCCGTACGTCGCAGTGGTGGTGGCGGTGCTCGCGCAGGGGACCGCGCTGGTCGCGGCGGGACTACTGGTCACCCACCCACCGGCGGGCTGGTGGGACCCGGACGAGCGGGGCCTGGTCGGTTGGCTCGCCGCGCACCGCACCCCCGCCCTGACCACGGTCAGCGAGTGGCTCTCGACGCTCGCCTTCACCCCGGCCGTCGTGGCGGTGACGGCCGCCGTCGCCGCCCTGCTGCTGATCCGGCACCGGTGGCGGGCGGCCGGGTGGCTCGCCGGCGCGGTCGCCCTCCAGGCGGCGCTGTTCGTGACCGCCGCCCACCTGGTGGACCGGGCCCGGCCCGACGTCGTCCGGCTGGACGGCGCGCTGCCTACCTCCAGCTTCCCGTCCGGGCACGTCGGCGCGGCCACCGCGCTGTACGGCGGCCTGGGCCTGCTCGCCCTGCGCGGGGTGCGCGGCCGGTGGCGGGTCGCACTCTGTGCGCTGGCCTGGACGGTACCGGTGCTGGTCGCCGCCAGTCGGCTCTACCGGGGCATGCACCACCCCACCGACGTGCTGTTCGGCGTCCTCAACGGCGCGGCCGCGCTGTGGGTGGTCGCGCACGCGCTGCCCGCCCGGGAACGCCCCGCCCCGGCCGCCCCCGGCACCTCGCCGCGGCTGCCCGCCGCCCTGGTCCACAACCCGGTGGCGGTCGACCCCGCCCGGCTGGAAGAACTCTCCGCCGTCCTGGCCGCCCACGGCTACGGGCCGGTCCAGCACCTGCCCGGCGACCCGGACGACTGCGGCCGGGCCGCCGCCGGCCGGGCCCTCGCCGGCGGCGCCCGCCTGGTGGCGGCCTGCGGCGGCGACGGCACGGTCACCGCCTGCGCCGAAGCACTGGCCGGCACCGACGCCGTCCTGGCCGTCGTCCCCTGCGGCACCGGCAACCTGCTGGCCCGCAACCTCGGCCTCCCCACCGACCCCGCGGCCGCCCTGACCGCCGCCCTGACCGGCCGCACCCGCCGGATCGACCTGATGCGCGCCGAGGGCGACGGCCTGCCCGTCCGGGCCGCCGCCGTGATGGCCGGCATCGGGCTGGACGCCGCCGTGATGGCCGACACCGGCCGCGCCCTCAAACGCCGCCTCGGCTGGCCCGCGTACGTGATCGCCGCCACCCGGCACCTGCGCGACCGGCGGTTCCCGCTCACCGTCACCGTGGACGACGCCCCGCCGGTGCGCCGCCAGGTGCGGACGGCCGTGGTCGGCAACGTCGGCACCCTCCAGGGCGGTGTGCGACTGCTGCCCGACGCCGCCCCCGACGACGGCCTGCTCGACCTCGTCCTGGTCCAGCCGCACGGCCCGCGCGGCTGGAGCCGCGCCCTGCTGTCCCTCCTCACCGGCACCCGCCACCGGGGCCCGGCCGCCCCGCTGGAACACTTCCGGGGCCGCCGGATCCAACTGACCGCGGACCACCCCCGCCCGCGCGAGTGCGACGGCGACCCGGTCGGCGACGGCCGGACGCTGACCCTGACCGCCCGCCCGAACGCCCTGCTGGTCCGGGTCCCCGCCACCGCGCAGGACGCACCCGCGGCGCCCGCCGGGCCCGCCGCCGCGCAGGACGCGCCCGCCGTCGCGCAGGACGCGACCGCCGGGGCCGGACGGGAGGCGGCCTGATGGGGACCGCCAGCCGGGTCAGGCCCGGCCGTGAGCACCTCGCCGCCGACGAGGCCGTGCACACCCTGCGGCGGGGCGACTGGTGGCCGCTGGTGCGGGACGCCTTCGTGCGCTTCCGCTACGCCGACGGGTTCAGCCACGCCCGCGCCCTGGCCTTCCAGACGGTGCTGGCCCTCGTCCCGTTCGCGATCGCCGCGGTCGGCCTCGCCTCCTCGCTGCACGGCGGTCCGCTCGGACGGCTGGTCGCGGGCAGCATCGAACGGATGGTCCCGGCCTCCAGCACCGACCTGGTGCACGACGTCCTCGACCGCAGCCAGCACAGCGGCGGCACCCTCGCGCTCTGGTTCGGCGCGCTGTTCGCGCTCTCCAACCTGGTCACCGCGATGTCCCAGATCGAGCGCGGCGCCAACCGGATCTACGGGATCGAACGGGACCGCCCCTTCGACCGCAAGTACGGCCGCAGCCTGCTGATGGCGGTCGCCGCGGGCCTGCCGCTGGGGATCGGCTTCCTGGTGCTGGTGGCCGGGCCGCAGGTCACCGCGGCCGCCGACGAGGTGTTCGGGCTGGGCCCGGTCACCGCCGCCGCCTGGACGCTGCTGCGCTGGCCGGTCGGCGTGCTGCTCACCGTCACCTCGGTCGCCGTGATCTTCCGCCGGGCCCCCCGCCGGCACCAGCCCGGCTACGGCTGGCTGGCCTTCGGCGCGGGCGTCCACCTGGTGCTCTGGCTGGCCTCGACCTGGCTGCTCACCCTCTACCTGCGGCTGAGCGGCTCCTTCGACGCCGTCTACGGCCCGCTCAGCGCGGTCTTCTCGCTGCTGGTGTGGGCGTACCTGACGGCGATCTCGCTCTTCCTCGGCCTGTCCTTCGCCGCCCAGCTGGAGGCCGACCGGGCCGGGCGCCCCGGCCCGGTGCTGCCCGACCCGCTGGCCACCGAGGAGACCGGAACCGGCTGGCCCGCGGCCGACCAGCCGTCCGGCACCGACCAGCCGTCAGACACCGACCTGCCCGCCATCGACTCCGGGCCGGTGCCCGGGCGCGAACCGTCGCCCCGCGTGCCGGCCCCAGGAAGGACGGAGCCGTGATCCGCCGCCCCGCCCCGCGCCGCCCCTCGCCGCGCACCGCCCGCCTGCGCACCGCCGACCTGCACCTGGGCGAGCGGCTGCTGGCCGCCGTCGCCGCGTTCGCGGTGGCCGCGGTGCCCGCCGCGCTGCTGCTGGTGCTGATCGAGGCCAACTGGCCGCCGCTGCACCGGCTCGACGCGGGGGCGGCCAACCGCCTGCACGCCGCCGTGCGCGAGCACCCCGCCGTCCTCTCGGCGCTGCGCACCCTCAGCAACGGGGTGTGGGACCCGCTGACGATGCGGCTGCTGGTCGCGGCGGCCGTCGGCTGGCTGCTGCTGCGGCGGGCCCGGCGGCTGGCGGTGTGGGCGGCCGCGACCGTGACCGCCTCCGGGCTGATCGGCTGGGCGGTCAAGGCCGCCGTGGCCCGGGCCCGGCCCGCGCTGCCCGATCCGGTGGCGCACGCCCCCGGGTTCTCGTTCCCGTCCGGGCACGCGATGACGGCGGCGACCTGCTGCACCGTGCTGCTGCTGGTGTTCTCCCCGGTGCTGCGCCCGCCGTGGCGCCGGGCGGCCCGGGCGCTGGCCGTGCTGAGCGTGCTGGGGGTGGGGTTCACCCGGGTCGCGCTCGGCGTGCACTGGGCCAGCGACGTGCTGGGCGGGTGGCTGCTCGGCCTGGCCCTGGTCGCCGCCACCGCCTGGGCGTTCGAGGGCTGGCGGCGGGAGACCGGCCGGCCCGTCCCGCCGCCGCTGGCCGAGGGCCTGGAGCCCGAACTCGCCCCGGACGGCCCGCCCCGGCCCGAGGGGTGAGGCGCCTTTCGGGCGGGTCAGGGCCGGTGCAGCGCGCTGACCGCGGCGTCCACGGTGTCGTGGCAGGGCAGCAGCCGGTCCACGCCGGTCATGGCGAGCAGCCGGCCGACGTCGGGGGTGGGGGCGACCAGGGCCAGCGCGGTGCCGGCGCCCTGGGTGCGGCGGAAGGCGAAGAGCAGTTCGGCCACGCCGAGCGAGTCGCAGAAGCTCAGCAGCGCGAGGTCCAGCACCAGCGGCAGTGCCTCGGCGGTGCGTTCCACGGCGCGGTGCAGGCGTGGCGCGGTGTGGTAGTCGAGTTCGCCCGCGAGCACGACGACGGTCGCCCCCACGGGATGGGTGCGGACCTCGATGGTCAGGGCGTAATCGGGCACGGGGCTCCGTACGGTGCGGGGCGGGTGGGACTGCGGGCGGGTCTGTGCGGGTCCGCGCGGGGCGGGGTGCGGCGGGGGTCAGTGGAGCCGGGCGAGCAGCAGCGCGACGTCGTCGGTCTGCGCCCGGGCGAACGAGGAGAGCAGCAGGTCGGCCGCCGGGTCCAGCTCCGGCGGGGCCCCGGCGAAGGCGTCCCGCAGCGCGTTCAGGCCGCTCTGCAGGTGCTCGCCGGGCACCTCGATCAGGCCGTCGGTGACCAGCAGCAGGGTGCTGCCCGGCGCCACGGCGTGGTCGACCGGCGGTGGCTGCGGCACGTTCAGGCCGAGCAGGATGCCGTGCTCGGTCAGGTAGTGGGCCGAACCGTCCGGCAGCCGCAGCAGCGGCGGCAGGTGGCCGGCGTTGGCGACCCGGACGCTGCGGCGGTCGGGGGCGATCAGCACCAGGCAGACCGTCACGGTCAGACCGGGGCGCAGCCGGGTCAGCAGCGCGTCCAGCCGGTGCAGCAGGGTCTGCGGGTCGTGGCCCTCGATGGCGTAGGCGCGCAGCGCGTGGCGCAGCTCGCCCATCGCCATCGCGGCCTCCAGGGAGTGCCCGGCCACGTCGCCGATGGCCAGCAGCAGTCCGGCGGGAGTGTCGATGGCCTCGTAGAAGTCGCCGCCGATCTCGCTGCGGGCGGAGGCCGGCTCGTAGCGGACGGCGAGGTCGACGCCGGGGACGGCGGGCAGCCGGCTGGGCAGGAAGCTGCGCTGCAGGGTGAGCGCGAGGGCGTGCTCCTCGGCCTGGCTGCGCTGGGCCTCCAGGGCGAGCGCGCCGGCCTGGGTGAGCTGGGGGAGCAGGCCGCGCTCGTCGGGGGCGGCGACCGCGTCCCGGTCGACGACCACGGCGAGCAGCGGCCGGCCCGGCTTGGTGCGGGCCGCCACCAGGGCGACCGGCCCGGCCGGCAGGCCCGCGCCGTCCAGTCCGTGGCCGGCCAGGACGTCCTGCCACTCCCCGGCCTCCAGCAGGGTGGTGTCGGTGCCGGTGGCGTCGCCCAGGGTGTGGTGGGCGATGACGTCGAGCAGCACGGGCGGGGCCTGGAGCAGCCGCACCGCCGGGCCGTCCGGCGAGTCCGGGTCGTGGTGCGCCAGGTGCAGGGCGTCGCGGTCCGGGCCGAGGGCGATCGCGGTGGCCCGGGCGGCGCCGAGCCGGACCGCGCCGAGCACGGCCGAGGTGACCAGGGCGTCGGTGTCGGCGGCGCCGTACAGGTCGAGCGTGCTGCGGTGCAGGGCGGCGACCCGGGCGGCCAGCCGTTCCGCGCGCCGGCGGGCCCGGGTGTAGCGCAGCACCGCGGTGACGGTGGCCTGGAGCTCCGCCGGGTCGATCGGCTCGGTCAGGTAGGCGTCGGCGCCCCGGTGCAGGCCCTGGGTGCGGTCGCTGGCCCCGATCGCGGTGGCGGAGATGTGGACCACCGGCAGGGCGGCGGTGCGCGGCTCCTCCTTGATCCGCTCGCACACCTCGAAGCCGGTCATGTCGGGCAGGCTGATGTCCACCACGGCGAGCTCGGGCAGTTCGGCGGCGGGGGTGCGCTCCAGCAGGGCGAGGGCCTGGGTGCCGTCGACCGCCTCGACGACGGTGTGCCCCGAGCGGCGCAGCCAGCTGCCCACCACGTACCGGGTGGCGTCGTTGTCGTCGAGCACCAGGACGGTGGCGGGCCCGGCGTCGGGGCCGTTCATGACCCCTCCTCGGGGGACGGCGGCCGCCGCGGCGCGGCGGGGCGGGGGGCGGACAGGGCGGCGGCGATCCGGCCGCCGCTCAGGCCGGACTTGGGCAGCACGGCGCGGGCGTGCGACAGGCGGGTCCGGTCGGCGGCGGTCAGCGAGGCGGAGGTGAGGATGACGACCGGGATCTGCCGCAGCGCCGGGTCGGCCCGCAGGTCGGCGAGGATCCGGTAGCCGTCCACGTCCCCCAGGTGCAGGTCGAGGACGATCCCGTCCGGCCGGATGTCGCGGACGGCGGCCAGCGCGGCCGCGCCGTCGTGGACCTCCACCACCCGCTCGGCGATCTCGTGCAGCAGCGGGCGCAGCACGTCCCGGAACACCGGGTCGTCGTCGACCGCGACCAGCACGCCCAGCCGGGCGCCGGCCGCCGGGGCCGGGCGGGCGGGCAGCCGGACGGTGAGCGCGCTGCCCCGCCCGGGGGCGCTGTCCAGGCGCAGCGTGCCGCCGAGGATCTCGGTCAGCCGGCGGGCGTACGGCAGGCCCAGGCCGGTGCCGCGGCGGCCCCGCTGGTGCGCGCCCTTCACCTGGTAGAACTCCTCGAAGACCCGTTCGTGCTGGTCGGCCGGTATGCCCACGCCGGTGTCGGTGACGGTCAGCACCAGGAACGGGCCGCCGTCCCGGTCCGCCTCGATCGCGGCGGTCAGCTCCACCGACCCGTGCTCGGTGAACTTCAGCGCGTTGGACAGCAGGTTGCGCAGGATCCGCACCAGCATCGTCTCGTCGCCGATCAGCGGCTCCGGCAGCTCGGGCGCCGGGCCGATCCGCAGCGCGACGCCGGGGCGGGCCAGGCCGCGCAGGGTGCCGTCCAGGTGGGCGAGGACGGCGCGCAGGTCCAGCGGCGCCCACAGCGGGTCGAGGGTGCCGGACTCCGCCTTGGCGACGTCCAGCAGCTCGTCCACCAGGGCCAGCAGGGTGCGGCCGGAGTCCGCGATCAGGGACAGCTGCCGGCAGCGCTCCTCCGGCGGGGCGTCGGCGTCGGCACGCAGCAGCTCGGCCAGGCCCACCACCGCGTTGACGGGGGTGCGCAGCTCGTGGCTGACGTTCGCCCAGAACCGGCTCTTGGCCTCGCTGGCCTCGCGCAGCTGCTGCGACTTCTCGTCGAGCTCGGCGTACAGCGCGACCACGCCCCGGTTGGTCTCCTCCAGCTCCTCCGACAGCTCCGAGTACAGCGCCAGGACGCCCCGGTTGGTCTCCTCCAGCTCGCTGTTCAGACGGCGCAGCTCCTCGCGCTGGGCGCGGGTGTGCTCCAGCGCGGCGATCAGGTCGCGGGTCTGCGCCCGGGAGTCCTCCAGGGCGCTGCCGTCGGTGTGCGCGCCGAGCAGGTCGCAGGCCCGCCCGACCAGCTCGGGATCGGGGTCGGGGCCGTGGCCGAGCCGCTGCTCGACCCGGACCAGGCCGTCCCCGCCGCCGTGCTCGTGGTGGGTGGACAGCAGCCGGGCGGACGCCTCCAGCGCCTCGGCGGGCAGCCGGTGGCCGCCCCGCCAGGCCAGGGTCACCCGCAGGCCGGCCGGCCGCCCCGGCAGCAGGTCGAACGCGGCGGTGAGCCGGTCCGCCCCGAGCAGGCCGCGGCCCAGCTCGCTCAGCGCGGTGGCCAGCCGGACGGCGTCCTGCCCGTCCGCGCCGAGCAGGTCGGCGACGGCGCGGGCGCTGCGGCGCAGCGCGAAGGTGTCCTGGACGGTGACCACGGCGGTGGTGCCCAGGTGCACGGCCGGGGAGTCGGGCCCGGGCCCGGTCGGCGCGTTCACCAGGCCCCCTTCGCGATCACCACGCCGGCGTCGTCCCGGCGCACCCCCGCCTCGCGCAGCAGCAGCGCGGCAGCGGTCACCGGCAGGTGGGAGAACAGGCCGGGCACGTCGGAGGCCCGCCAGCGGTCGGTCAGCCCGTCCGAGTGCAGCACCACCGCGCTGCCGGGCGGCAGCTCCTGCCGCACGGGGTGCGGCGCGGGCAGCTGGTGGCCGACGATGCCGGGGGAGGAGGGCAGCGAACGCCGGACCCCGGTGGCGGTGTCCACCACGAAGGCGCTGACGTTGCCGACCCCGCAGAAGGTCAGCCGGGCGGCGGCGGGCTCGACCAGGGCGACGGCGACCGCCCCGCCGCGCCCGGTGCGCAGCGCCCGGTGCAGGTCGGCCAGCACCTCCTCGGGCCGCTGCCCGGGAGTGCGGTGGAAGGCGGCGACGGCGTCCGAGGCGGCCCGGGCGGCGAGCGGGCCGTGGCCCAGGCCGTCGCAGAACATCAGCAGGAAGGCGCCGGCCGTCCCGCCGGGCTCCGGCCCGGGGGCGGCGGGCGTCCGGGGCGCGCGGTCGGTCGGTGCCGGGCGGTCGGTCAGTACCGAGCGGTTGGTCAGCACCGACCAGTCCAGCCGGGCCCCGGACGCCCGGGGCGCGGACGGGGCGGGGGCCGACCGCGGCCCGACCGGGCGCACCGCCCAGGCGTCGCCGCACAGCTCCTGCCCGCTCATCGGCCGGGTCAGCCCGGCCGCGACCGGCTCGCCCGCCGCGGCGGCCGCCCGGCCGGCCGGGGTGCGGTTCCAGAACCGGGCGGCCAGCACGGTGCCCCGGCCGGGCAGCGAGTGCAGGTCGAAGGCGTCGGCGAGACGGGCGATCGCGCCCAGGCCGATGCCCAGGGTCGGGCCGGAGGAGTAGCCGTCGGCGAGCGCGGCGGGGACGTCCGCCATCCCCGGCCCGCTGTCGACGGTGAGGAACTCCAGCGCCGCCTCGGTGTCGGTGCGCACCACGCGCAGCACCATCGCCCCGTCGACGGCGTGCCGGCGCAGGTTGGTGGCGGCCTCGCTGACGGCGAGCGCCACCTCGGCGGCCCGCTCGGGCAGCAGCCCGATCCGGTGGGCGAGCTGCCGGGCCGCGCTGCGGGCGGCGGCGGGCAGCGAGTCGGAGTGCCGGAACCACGCGGTGTCCTCGCACTCGGTCAGGGCGGGGACCGCCGGGCCCGACCGGTCGGGGGTCACCGGGCCCACTTGGTCACCGAGACCTTCGTCCCGGAACCGGGCTCGCTGTCCAGGGCGAACTCGTCCACCAGCCGGCGGGCCCCGCTCAGGCCCAGGCCCAGGCCGCCGCCGGAGGTCCAGCCGTCGGTCAGGGCCAGGTCCAGGTCGGGGATGCCGGGGCCGTTGTCCTCGAACACGGCGTGCACGCCCACCCGGGCGCCGTTGCGGACGGTGGCGCAGCGCATCCGCCCGCCGCCGCCGTACACCAGCGTGTTGCGGGCCAGTTCGCTGGCCGCGGTCACCAGCTTCGTCTGGTCGACCAGCGACAGCCCGCACTGCTGGGCGTACGTCCGGACGGTCTGTCTGGCCCGCACCACGTCGTCGTTGGAGCCGATCGGCACGGTCTGCTCGTCCTCGACCGCCCTGGGGCCGGTCACGGGCGGCCCGTACGCGCGGTACGGTCCCGTTCCAGTAGCGCCAGGCCCTTCTCCAGGGTGAGCGCGGTGCGCACCCCGCCGAGCGAGAGGCCCAGTTCGACCAGGGTGATCGCCACCGCCGGGCGCATGCCGACGACCACGGTCTCGGCGTCCAGCATGCGCGAGATCGCGGCGGTGTTGGCGAGCATCCGGCCGACGAAGGAGTCGACGATCTCCAGGGCCGTGATGTCGATGACCACGCCGGTCGCGCCGGTGGCGACGATCCGCTCGGCCAGGTCGTCCTGCAGGTCCAGGACGATCTGGTCCTCCAGGTCGACCTGGATGGACACCAGCAGGACCTGGCCGAGCTTCAGGACGGGGACGCGCTCGCTCACCGGGCGCCGCCCGCGGGGGCCTGGGCGCCGCTGAGGTGCAGCACGTGGCGCAGCGCGTCCTGCAGGGTCGCCTTGGTGACGATGTCGCCGAACTGCACGCCGAGCGCGACCAGGGTCTGCGCGATCTGCGGACGGATGCCGGAGATGGTGCACTCCGCGCCCATCAGCCGGGCCGCGACCACGGTCTTCAGCAGGTGCTGGGCGACCTCGGTGTCCACGGCGGGGACGCCGGTGATGTCGATGATGGCGTGCTCGGACTCGGTGTCCACCAGGCTCTGCAGCAGCTTCTCCATCACCACCTGGGTGCGCGCCGAGTCCAGCGTGCCGACCAGCGGCACCGCGACCACGCCCTCCCACAGCTTGACCACCGGCGTGGACAGTTCGAGCAGCTGCTCGGCCTGGGCGCTGATGATCTCCTCCCGGGTGCGGGCGTACGTCTCGATGGTGAACATGCCCAGCGCGTCCAGCAGCCGGGTCAGCTGGAGGTAGGCCGTCACGTCCTCGCCCGTGCTCTCCGTGGTGGGCTCCAGCACGTCCTTGCAGGCGAAGACGCTGACGGCGGTCTCGGTCGGCGTGAAGCCGAGCCGGGCCCGGCTCCGGGAGAGCTCCACCAGCAGGGCGCGCACCTCCGAGTACGCCTCGCCCTGCCAGTCCAGCCCCTCCTTGCCCAGGGCCTGCACCAGGGCCTGGTACAGCTCCGAGAGCTCGCGCTCCAGCTCAGCCCGGCTGATCCGGCCGCCGAGGGTCGCCGCCACGGCCGCCACCCACTGCTCCTGCACCGCATCGTCCCGGGTCAGCAGCTCAACGAGCCGTTCGGACGCACGCTCCACCGCCATCAGGCGTTCTCCTCGCTCCATAGGCCCCCGTGGTCGGGGGGACCCGGCCGTCACACGACGGCGCGCGGCAGCCCGGACCGGTCGGTCGGGTCGCCGCGCGCCGTCTGCCCCGGTCGCCGCGAGGTATGCAGCGGCGGCCGAAAAATCTCCGATCTTTTTTCCTCAGGGGTTCCGCCGCAGGTCAGCGCGGGTCGGAGTGCTCGGCCCGGAACATCCAGGCGTGCTTCTCCAGCGCCGCGGACACCGTGATCAGCAGGTCCTGGGTGACGGGGTCGGCCTCGCCGGTCTTCGCGATCCGCTCGCGCATCCGGGCGGTCATGGCCGCGAGCGCCTCCACCAGCCGTTCCACGACGGCGGTGTCCGCCTGCCAGCCGGCCGGCATCGCGGGCAGGCCGCCGGCCGCGACGGTGGCGGCCCGCCCGTCCGGGCTGACCCCGATCGCCGCCGCCCGCTCCGCCACCTGGTCGGCGAAGTCGCGGGCGGTGGTCACCACCTCGTCCAACTGCAGGTGGACCGAGCGGAACCGGGGGCCGTACAGGTTCCAGTGGGCCTGCTTGCCGATCAACGACAGGTCCACGAGATCGACCAGGGCGCCCTGGAGCGCCTCCCCGGCCGTGTCGCGGTCGTGCTCGGCCAGCGGGCTGCCGGTGGCGATGTCCATCGTCTGTCCTCTCCGGGTCGGGGTCGGCCGGCGAACGCCGGCCGCCACCTCGGCTGCCCGCCGGGGCCGAACGGAAACCCCCTCCGGGCCGCGGATAACGGTTTCGCATCGTTCGCGTGGATCTTGCCGGCCCGGGTAACCGCGTCGGCGCCGCCACCGGTCGCCCGGGCCGCTCCCGCAGCACGCCGTCGGCACCACCACGAACAGGAATGGGGACCAGCATGCCCGTCGCCGTGTCCAGGCCGATCTCCGTCACCCTCCCGGAGAGCCCCTACCCCCACATCCCGGTCACCGGGGAGCTGCGCTTCGACTCCGCCCTGCCCTACGGCGTCGGACTGGCCTTCCCGCCGCGCCGGCCCGGCGACGACGAACTCGTCTGGTGGTTCGGCCGCGACCTGCTCGCCGAGGGCCGCCGCGCCCCGGTCGGCGAGGGGGACGTCCTGGTCGCCCCCGGCGTGGGCGGCCGGGTCCTGGTCACCCTCGGCAGCCGCACCGACCGCGCCGTGATCAGCGTCCCCGCCGAGCCGGTCGCCGAGTTCCTCGCCGACACCTTCGCCGAGGTGCCCCCCGGCACCGAGTCCGCCCACCTCGACCTCGACCCCGGCCTCGCCCGCCTGCTGGCCTGAGCCCGACCGACCCCGGCGGCCCGGCACGACCGACCCCGGCGGCCCGGCACGGCCGGTTCCGGGGGATCCCGCAGGACCTGACTCGGGTGACGGGTTTCGGGTGCTCTGCTTCGGACGACGGACGACGGGCGCCGGACGACCGGGCCCGGATGACGGGCTTCGGGCGCTTTGCTCCGGGTGCTCTGCTTCGGACGACAGGCGCCGCAGGACTTGACTCGGGTGACGGGTTTCGGGTGCTCTGCCTCGGACCACGAGCCCCGGGTGACGGCGCCGGACGACCGGCCCCGGAGGACGGGCTCCGGGTGTTCTGCCTCGGACGACCGGCCCCGCACGGCCTGCCCCGACGACCGGCCCGGCCGGCCTCAGCCGGTCAGGACGACGCGGATCCGCTTGCCGCCGCCGGGCAGCGGCTGGATCTCCCAGTCGGCGGCGACCAGCTGGATCAGGGGCCAGCCCCGGCCGCCCAGCCGGGTGGGGTCCTGGAGGTTCGCCCGGTCGCCCTGCGGGTGCGCGTCGCTGGCGTCCTCCACGTCGACGGTCAGCACGCTGCCGCCCTCGCTCGCCCGGGCCGCGAACCCGGTCACCCCGCCGGCGTGCCGGATCGCGTTGGTGACCAGCTCGGTGACGGCCAGGCAGGCGTCACCGAGCAGCCGCCCCCCGGTCGCGGAGTGCCCGGCGAGCGCCTCGGTGACGGCGGCCCGGGCATCGGCCGCGGTGCACACCCCAGGGCCCGCCCCGGCACGGGGCCGACCACCGCTCGGAGGGCGGCGCCGGATCGGGTCGGTCTCGGCGCGGGACATCGGGCGACCTCGAATCGGACGGGACGGGAACGGTGCTTGGGACGCCCGGCGGCCGGACGGCGGGCGGGTCACGCCCGGGGGGAGCGCGGCGGACGCAGCGCGGACGGGCCGGGCGCGCAGCGCGCCGCGGCGTCCGCGTCCGCCGCGATGTGCAGGTACCCGCTGGCGGACGCCAGGTCGAGCAGCCGGCGCACCGGCTCCCGCAGCGGCCCGGCCAGGACGAGCCGCCCGCCGGCCTCCGCCATCCGGCGGTGCGCCTCCAGCAGGCCCTGCAGCACCGAGGAGTCGGCGAAGGTGACCTCGGCGAAGTCCACCACCAGCAGCCGGGGCGGCCGGTCGAGCGCAGCGGCCAGCCGCCGCACGAAGTCCTGGGCGTCCTCCCAGTCCAACTCGCCCCGGGCCCGCACCGTCCCGACCCCCACCGGAGCCGCCCCGGCCGCGCCGGGCGTGTGATCGGTCATGCCCGGCATGGTAGTCGCCCCCCACTTCCGGCCCCCGCCCGCCTCCACCCCGGCCCCCGCCCGGCCCCCGCCTTGGGTTTCGTTCCGGCTCCGGCTCTGCCCGGTCCGGCCCTTGCTCTGCCCCGGGTTGGCTCGCTCCGCCCGGCTCCGGTCCGCCTCCGCCCGGCTCCGGTCCGCTTCCGCCCGGCTCCGGCCCGTCTCCGCTCCGGCCCGGCCGGTCCCCGCCCGGACTCCGTCCCGGCCCCCGCCTTGGGTTTCGTTCCGGCTCCGGCTCTGCCCGGTCCCGCCCGGCTCGGTCCGGCCCTTGCTCTGCCCCGGGTTGGCTCGCTCCGCCCGGCTCTGCTTCCACTTGGCCCGGCCCAGTCCGGCCCTGGCTTCGCCTCGTCCGGCCCGGGCCGGCTCCGTCCCGGGGCGGCTCTGCAGCTGTTCAGCGCAGCTCTGCTCCGCTCCCGGGCCCCCGCCCGGTTCCCGTCCCCGGGGTCCGTCCGCCGGCTGTGTTCCCGGGCCGCCGCGCGGTCGGGGCTCGGGCTTCGAGCGGGCGGCGGTAGCATGGCGGTTCGGGTGCGGCCCGCCGGATCCGTCCGTACGGTCCGGCAGTTCGCGCCAAACCCGCCGGTCGCGGTGGGCCTCCGGGCCCGGGGCGGTCGGTGGAAACCGGACTGCGAGGTGAGGGCCCGTCAGGGCCCGGACGATGGCATTTTCGACATCCCCCACCACGACCACCGGCGGGGAGTCGCTCGCGGCTTCCCCCTACCCGGTGGCGGTGCTCGGCCCCGACGGCGAGCTGCTGCACGCCAGCCACAGCGCCCGCCGCCTGCTGACCGGTCCGGGCGGTGGCCCCGCCGGGGTGCCGCACTGGCTGCGCCGCGCCCACCTGGGCCTCCCGGCCGAGGGCGCCCGCCCGGGCACCGTCCGGTACACCGATCCGGTCGCGGGCCCCGTCGAGGCGCACCCCTCGCCCCGGCCCGACGGCAGCACCGTGTGGTGGTTCGTCCTCCCGGACGGCTGCGCGGGCCTGCTGCCCGGGCCGGCCGGCGGCGGTCCCTGTGACTGGGAGCTGCTGACCCGGCTGTCCGGCCTGCTGCTGTCCTCGCTGAACGTCGACCGGATCCTGGAGACGGCCGCCCGGCAGGCGGCGCTGCACCTGGCGGACGCCGCCGTGCTGCTCGCCCCCGGCGCCGGGCGCACCCTGCACCTGGTGACCTGCCTGCGCGGCGGCGACCCCGCGCACGTCCAGCTGCGGGCCGACCCGGCGGAGGTGCCCGGTCTGGCCGAGGCGCTCCAGGGCTTCCCGCCGGTGCCCTCGCGCTGGATCGACCCGGACGCCGTCCCGCGCTGGCTGGTGCCCGCCGGTCTCGACCGGGGCGGCCCGGTCCTGGTCACCCCGCTGCCCGGGCACGGCGTCCCCGCCGGGGCGCTGGTGCTGCTGCGCGCGCCGGGCGGCGGGCCGTTCTCCTCCGAGGAGGAGGTCTTCGCCCGGCTGTTCGCGGCCCGGGCCGGCGCGGCCGTGTCCGCCGCCGTCATGTACTCCGAGCAGGCCGCCGTCACCGACCTGCTGATGCGCGAACTGCTCCCGCCCCGGCTCGAACACCTCAACGGGGTGGACTTCGCGGGCGGCTACCGGGCCTCCGTCGACCGCGACCGGATCGGCGGCGACTTCTACGACGTCCACCCCGCCGCCGAC
This sequence comes from Kitasatospora sp. NPDC004272, assembly GCF_053603035.1. NCBI lineage: Bacteria > Bacillati > Actinomycetota > Actinomycetes > Kitasatosporales > Streptomycetaceae > Kitasatospora > Kitasatospora sp. NPDC004272. The sequence goes on from NZ_JBSGET010000060.1 coordinate 17,147, forward strand.
CCGGGCGGCGAGACCCTCGCGCTGCTCGGCGACGTCAGCGGCAAGGGCCTGGAGGCCGCCGTGATGACCGGCAAGGTCCGCAACACGCTGCACGCGCTGCTCCCGCTGGCCGACGACCACGGGCGGGTCCTCAACCTGCTCAACCGGGCCCTGCTGACCTCCCACCACACCCGCTTCGCCAGCCTGGTGCTGGCCTCGGTGCGCCGCGAGGGGGAGCGGGTGCGGGTCCGGCTGTCGGCCGCCGGGCACCCCGCGCCGGTGGTGGTCCGGGCGGACGGCCGGGTCACCGAATCCACCACCCTCGGCAGCATCGTCGGCGTCCTGCCGGAGGTGGTCACCCGCACCGACACCGTCCTCCTCGAACCCGGCGAGGCGTGCGTCCTCTACAGCGACGGCATCACCGAGGCCAAGGGCGGCCCCACCGGCCGCGAGCAGTTCGGCGAGCACCGCCTGCGCCAGGCGCTCGCGCAGTGCGCGGGCATGCCGGCCGAGGCGATCGTGGAGCGGGTCCAGATGCTCACCGCGCAGTGGCTGCGGGACGGCCGGCACGACGACATGGCGGTCATGGTCATCGCCGCGCCCCCGCGCGGCCACCTGGCCGTGACCGGCGGACGACAGGGACACGCGGCATGAACACCGACGCACCGACCACCACCCTCCGGCCCGCCCCGGACGCTCCGGCTCCGGCCCGGGTGCCGGCCCCGGCCGCACCTCCGGCGGCCCCCGCCCCGCCCGGGCCCGACCTCACCGAGCGGCTCTGGGAGGCCGTCACCGGTGGCGACCAGGCCCGGGCGGCCGCGCTCGCGGTGGGGGCGCTGGAGGCCGGACTGCACCCGGAGGCGCTGCTGCTCGACGTGATCGGGGCGCTCCAGGCGCGGATCGGGCGGGAGTGGGCGGCCGACCGGATCACGGTGATCCAGGAGCACGCCGCCACCGCCGTCAACGAGCGGGTGGTGGCCCTGGTGACCGGCCACCCGGCGTTCGCCGCCGCGGCCCACCCGCCGGAGCGCGGGCGGGTCGCGGTGGCCTGCGTGGACGGCGAGTGGCACGCCTTCCCCGCCCGGCTGCTGGCCGAGGTGCTGGTGCTGCGCGGCTGGCGGGTCGACTACCTCGGCGCCCAGTGCCCCACCCCCCACCTGATCGCGCACCTGCACCGCACCGCCCCCGACGCGCTGGCGCTGTCCGCCTCGCTGTCCACCCGGCTGCCGGCCGCGCACGCCGCGGTCAGCGCCGCCCAGGCGGCCGGCGTGCCGGTGATCGCCGGCGGCGCCGCGTTCGGCCCGGACGGCCGGCACGCCCGGCTGCTCGGGGCCGACGCCTGGGCCCCGGACGCCCGGGCCGCGGCCGAGCGGCTGGCCCGGGGGCTGCCGCTGCCCGCCTCCCCGCACCAGCCCGTCGACGACCTCCCGCACCTCGCCGACCAGGAGTACACCCTGGTCACCCGGAGCTCCCGGGAGCTGGTGGGCGCCGTGATGGCCGCCCTGGAGCGCGCGCACCCCGCCGTCCGCTCCTACACCCCGCTCCAGCGCGAGCACACCCTCGACGACCTGGCCCACATCGTGGAGTACCTGGCGGTCGCCCTCTACACCGGCGACCCGGAGCTGTTCACCGGGTTCGCCGACTGGACCAGGGAGGTCCTGCGGGCCCGCGGCGTCCCGGACGCGCTGCTGGCCGCCGCGCTGACCGTGCTGCGCGAGCAACTGCGCGACCTGCCGCGCAGCGTCGCCGTCCTGAACACCGCGCTGCGGACGGGAGCGGCCGCGTGACCACCCGCCCCGCGCCCCCGCCCCGGACCGTCACCGTCCCGGTGGAGGGCGAACTCGACCACGAGAGCTGCGAGGGCCTCGTCCGGGAAGTCACCCTCCACCTGGCCGCCCGCCCGCCGGTCGACGTGGTCCGGGTGGACTGCGCCGGGATGACGCTGTGCGACTCGATGGGCCTGTCCGCGCTGCTCCAGGTCCGCCGGGACGTCGACGCCGCCGGCCGCCGGCTGCGGCTCGACCACCGCCCCGCCCACCTGGACCGCCTGCTGCACCTCACCGGCACCGCCGAGTACCTGCTCGCCGACCGCCCGGGCTGAGACCGGCCCGACCGGCCCGACCGGCCCGCCCGGACCGGGACCGGCCCGCCCCCGGGGTCCGCCACCCGGGGGAACGGGCGGTTTCGGACGGTTGCGTCCGTTTCCGATCCGTCGGCCGGGGCAGCCGACGGCCATGGACCGACGACACCACCCCAGGTGGGACAACACCCTCCCGCTGCTGGCGCGCGGCTACGCGTGGCTCCCCGACCTGCGCCGCCGCCACCCCGGCCCGGTCGTGCGGACCAGGCTGGCGGGCCGACCCGCGGTCGCCCTGCACGGACCGGACGCCGTCCGGTTCTTCTACGACGAGCGGCACGTCGAGCGGGCGGGCGCGCTGCCCGAGCCGGTGCGGAGCACGCTCTTCGGGCACGGCGCCGTGCACTCGCTGGACGGCCCGGTGCACCGGCTGCGCAAGGCGATGTTCCTCTCGCTGCTGGCCGACCCGGTCCGGGTCCGGGCCCTGGTCGACGAGGTCGGCGCGGCCTGGGAGGCCGCGGTGCAGGACTGGGCCGGGCGGCCCCGGGTGGTGCTGCTGGACGAGGCGGCGCGGGTCCTCGCCGCGGGCGCCTGCCGGTGGGCCGGCCTGCCGCCGCCCGAGGACGGCACGGGCCCGCTCGCCGCCGACCTGGTCGCCATGGTCGACGGCTTCGCCACCCCGGGCCCGCGGCACTGGCGCGGACGGCTGGCCCGCCGCCGCCGGGAGGCGTGGATCGCCGGGGTGGTCGAGGGCGTCCGGGACGGCAGCGCGCCGCTCCCGGCCGGCTGCCCGGTCGAGCGGGTGGCGCTGCACCGGGACGCGGACGGCGAACTGCTGGAGCCCCGGGTCGCCGCCGTCGAGGTGCTCAACCTGGTCCGTCCCACCGTCGCGGTCTGCTGGTTCGTCGCGTTCGCCGCCCACGCCGCGTACCGCTGGCCGCGGACCCGCGAGGCGCTCGCCACCGGCGACCCGGACTACGCGCGGGCGTTCGCCCAGGAGGTCCGCCGCTTCTACCCGTTCGCCCCGTTCGTCGGCGGCCGGGCCGCCGCCGACCTGACCCACCGGGGCGAGCCGATCGCCGCCGGCACCACGGTGCTGCTCGACCTGTACGGGCAGAACCACGACCCGGAGCTGTGGCCCGACCCGTACGCCTTCCGCCCCGAACGGTTCCTCGAACGGCCGGAGGACGTCGAGCGGTTGGTCCCGCAGGGCGGCGGCGACCCGGGCCGCGGGCACCGCTGCCCGGGCGAGGCCGCGGTGGTCGGGCTGCTGGAGGACCTGTCGGTGCGGCTGGCCCGGCTGGAGTACGTGCTGCCCGCCCAGGACCTCTCCATCCCGCTCGGGCGGATGATCGCCCGGCCGCGCAGCGGCTTCGTGATCGAGGCGGTCCGGGCCTGATGGGCGCGCACGAGCACGAGCACGAGGGGGCGCGGGTGTCGCCGCCGGAGCACGACGGGCACCGCGGCCGGACCGGTAGCACCGCCGCCCCGGCCGGGCCGCAGGACGTCCCGGCCCGCGGCTGGCTCGCGGTGCTGCGGCGCACCGCAAAGGAGTTCCTGGACGACGAACTGCCGGACCGGGCGGCCGCGCTGACCTACTACGGGGTGCTGGCGGTCTTCCCGGCGCTGCTGGTGCTGGTCTCCGGGCTCGGGCTGCTCGGGCGCTCCGCGACCGACACCGTCCTCGACAACCTGCGGCAGCTCGCCCCCGGCCCGGCCCAGGACGTCCTGCGCACCGCGGTCGAACAGCTGCAGGGCGGGCGCGGCGCCAGCGGGGTGCTGGCCGTGGTCGGCCTGCTGGGCGCGCTCTGGTCGGCCTCCGGCTACGTGGCCGCGTTCATCCGGGCCGCCAACGCGGTCTACGACATCCGGGAGGGCCGCCCGGTGTGGAAGATCACCCCGCTGCGGGTCGGCCTGACCCTGCTGATGATGGTGCTGCTGCTGGCCAGCGCCGTGATCGTGGTCTTCACCGGCCCGGTCGCCCAGCGCGCCGGGGACGTCCTCGGGCTGGGCGCCACCGCCGTGACGGTCTGGTCGGTCGCCAAGTGGCCGGTCCTGGTGCTGCTGGTCTGCGTCATGATCGCGCTGCTGTACTGGGCCGCCCCCAACGTGCGCGGCCGCGGCTGGCGCTGGATCTCCCCGGGCAGCCTGCTGGCCGTCCTGCTCTGGCTGGCCCTCTCCGGCGGGTTCGCCGCGTACGTCGCCAACTTCGGCTCCTACAACCGCACCTACGGCACCCTCGCCGGGGTGATCGTCTTCCTGGTGTGGCTGTGGCTGTCCAACCTCGCCATCCTGCTCGGCCTGGAGTTCGACGCCGAACTCGCCCGCGAGCGGGCCGTCGAGGGCGGACTGCCGCCCGACGAGGAGCCGTACGTGCCGCCGCGCGACACCCGCAAGTGGCCCGAGGGGGAGACGGCCCCCGACATCGAGACGAACCGAGACGAGGAGACGTGATGACCGAGTACGGGTTCTTCCTCTCCTGCGAGGAGTTCACCCCGCAGGAACTGATCCGCCAGGCCGAACGGGCCCGGGAGGCCGGGTTCACCCGGCTCGCCATCTCCGACCACTTCCACCCGTGGAACGAGGCGCAGGGCAACAGCGCCTTCGTCTGGTCGGTGATCGGCGCGCTCTCGCAGGCCGTCGACCTGCCCGTCACCACCCTGGTGACCTGCCCCACCGTCCGGCTGCACCCGGCGGTCACCGCCCAGGCGGCGGCCACCTCCAGCGTCCTGCTGGACGGGCGGTTCGCCCTCGGCGTCGGTACCGGCGAGGCGCTCAACGAGCACGTCCTCGGCGACCGCTGGCCCTCCTTCGAGGAGCGCGCCGAGATGCTGGAGGAGGCCGTCGGGGTGATGCGCGAACTGTTCACCGGCCGCCAGGTCAGCCACCGCGGCCCGCACTACACCGTCGACAACGCCCGCCTGTACACCGCGCCGCGCGGCCCGCTGCCGATCCTGGTCTCCGGGTTCGGCCCCAAGGCCGCCGCCACCGCCGCCCGGATCGGCGAGGGCTTCGTCACCATGCAGCCCGACGCCGACCTGGTCGCCGCCTTCCGCGACGCGGGCGGCACCGGCAAGGTCGTCGGCGGCCTGAAGGTCTGCTGGAGCGCCGACCGGGACGCGGCGATCGACGAGGTGCACCGCCGCTGGCCCACCGAACTGCTCCCCGGCGAACTCGCCCAGGTCCTCCCCACCCCCGCCCACTTCGAGCAGGCCAGCACGCTCGTCACCCGGGAGATGGTCGCCGACGCGGTGGTCTGCGGCGACGACGTCGACGCGCACGTCGAGGCGGTCCGCGCCTACCCGCGGGCCGGCTTCGACGAGGTGTACGTCGGACAGATCGGCCCCGACCAGGACGCCTTCTTCGAGGCGTACCGGACCCGGGTGCTGCCCGCGCTGAAGGGCGCCGACACCGGCTCGGGCGCCGGCCGGGGCGCGGCCCCGGACCCGGACCGGCCGCTGGAGACCCCCGAGGCCCGGATGACCGGCGAGGGCGCCCCCGCGCCCGACGAGGACGCCAAGGACGCCGGGGACGGCCCGGAGTTCGCCCCCACCGACCCCGGCCGCTGATCCGGTCGGCGCCGGCGTGCATGACCTGCGGCGGAGCGGTTAGACGGCGGTTGTTCGATTGACTCCGTTCGGAAGGCACCGTCGTGACCAAGGTCTCCCGCCTCCCCGGCGCTCAGACGCACCACTGGGACTGGCAGCTCGAAGGCTCCTGCCGCACCGTCGGCAGCGAGGTCTTCTTCCGACCCGCGAACGAGGGCCGGGCCGAGGCCCGGCAACGGGAGCAGGCCGCCAAGCGGGTCTGCGCCGGCTGCCCCGTCCGGCTGGAGTGCCGGCGGCACGCCCTCGCCACCCAGGAGCCCTACGGCGTCTGGGGCGGCCTGACCGAGGAGGAGCGGCGCGTCCTGCTGGTGCGCCGCGAGCCCGGGGAGATCATGCCCAGTGCCGCCTGAAGGTGGTGCCGTGCCGCGGGCCGACCGGATTCCGGTCGGCCCGCGGCGTTCCCGGCGGTCTGCGCGGGGAGCGCCGCCGGGCCCGGGCCGGGCTGCTGTCCTCGACCGGCAGGTACGGCGCGGACCGGCTGATCTCCAGGAAGCGGCGCACGCAGCGCGAGGGCGAGTCCAGGGCCAGCGCCACCCCGAGGGCGCGGGCCTCGTACCCGGTCCGCAGCAGGGTGTCCAGGGCGGACGAGGTGAACAGGTCCACCGCCCGCAGGTCCACCGACAGCCGGGCCGGGCGGGCCCGCAGGCCGTCCCGCAGGGCCAGCGCGAACACCTGCTGGTTGTCCTGGTGCAGGGCGCCGATCAGGGCGCACCGGACGGTGCCGCCGGTGCGGCGGGTCTCGATCCGCAGGTCCGGGGTCCGCACCACGACCGGCCGCCCGGGACGCCGGGTCACCGAGTGGCACCGGCCGGTGCGACCCGGGGTGGCGGCAGCAGCGGGGCGGGCCCGGCGGGGGAGCCCACCGCCACGCACAGGGTGTCCCACAGCGCCACGGCGTTGCCGTGCAGGTGGCCGGCGGCCGGCGCCCCTTCCTCCAGGGCCGCCAGGTAGGCGCCCACCCCGGTGATCGCGTACCGCAACTGCGGCGGCAGGGCTTCGACGGCGCCGGTGCCGGCGGTCAGGACCTCGGTGAACTGCTCCAGGCGGGCCCGGGTGGGGAAGTCCACGAACATCGCCTCCAAGTGCTGGTGCGGGGGACCGGCACGGTCCACTCTCCCCGCACGCATGACATGCGTCAATGAATACACGAAAATTATGTCATGCATGACGTGTCGTGAATTTCAGTGCATATCCTGGACCGGTGGAGAGAACCGCCGAAGCCAGCCGCCAGTGGACCTTCCTGACCAACCACGCCAGGGTGCTGATCCAGATCTACCGCGACCCCGGTATCCGGGTCCGGGACATAGCCGCCCGCTGCCTGCTCACCGAGCGCGCGGTCCAGCGGATCATCTCCGACCTGGAGGACGCCGGGTACCTCTCCCACGAGCGCGTCGGCCGCACCAACCACTACCGCGTCATCGACGGCCAACTGCGCCATCCCGCCGACGCCGGCCCCACCATCGCCGAACTGCTCTCGGCCCTCCTCACCCCGCCGCCGAACGCGCCCTGACCCCCGGCGCCCGCAGGGCCGGGGGTCAGCGGTCGGGGGCCGGCCGCCGACCGTCGGCGGCCGGACGTCAGGGGGCCTGGGTGTCCGCCGCCGGGGGCTCGGGCTCCTCGTCGCCGCCGCCCTCGGCCTTGGCCCGCACGTCGGCCGGGGTCGGCGCGGTGATCTCGCGCTCCTCGGCCGAACGCTCGCGCACGCTCTGCCCGGGCGCCTCCTCGGCGGCCCGGTCCTTCTTCTCGCCGTCCTGCGTGGTCATGGCTGCTCCTCTCCTGCACTCCGTCGGGGACACCCGGCGGCTACCCCCGACCCGGGCGGCCACACCGGGCCGACCGGGTGAACCCCGGCCGCCCTCAGTCCCGCCCGCCCGGCCACACGCCCGTCACCCGCTTCCAGGCCGCCGCACCCGACCGGTCCAGGGCGGCCCTCACCAGCGCGAACACCGCCCCCTGGAGCGCGGCGGCGATCAGCACCTGCCGCCAGCCCCGGTCCTCGTCGGTCGCGTCCGGCGCGTCGTCCTCGTGGGCGACCCACTGCCACACCCGCTTGAACACCGCCCCGGCCACCACCCCGCCCAGTGCCCCCACGGCCAGACCGACCGGCTTGTACACCACCGCTGCCGTCTTCATCACGACCTCCTCCAGCCCCGGGCCCCGGGCCCCGGACCCTCCGGCGGCTGCCCGGCGGACCACGCCGCAAACGGCGGCCCCGCGTGGCCCGGCCCGTTCCGGGTAGCCGACCGCCGACCCACCCCGTACCGGACCGAGGAGACCCGATGGACGCGATCGTGCTGCTGAAGGAAGACCACAAGACCGTCGAGAAGCTCTTCAAGGAGTTCGAGAAGGCCGGCGACCGGGCCCACGCGACCAAGCGCCGGATCGCCGACCGGGTGATCGAGGAGCTGACCGTCCACGCCGTCATCGAGGAGGAGGTCTTCTACCCGGCCGCCCGCGAGGCCGCCCCCGGCACCGCCGACCACGTCCTGGAGAGCGTCGAGGAGCACCACGTCGTGGTGTGGATGCTGGCCGAGCTGGCGGGCCTCGATCCGCACGACGAGCGGTTCGACGCCAAGATGACGGTGCTGATGGAGAACGTCCGCCACCACGTCGAGGAGGAGGAGCGGGACTGGTTCCCCGAGGTCCGCAAGGCCATGGGGCGCAACCGCCTGCTCGAACTCGGCGAACGCCTGGAGGCGGCCAGGGAGACCGCCACCCGCGACCCGCTGAAGGTGCCCAGCGCCGCGAAGTGAGCGCCGAACGGCCCGGCCCCCCCGCGGGGGCCGGGCCGTTCTCGCGCCGGGCGGCCGCTACCGCTCGCCGTGGCGGCGCTCCTCGTGGCGCAGCAGCAGGAACGGCAGCACCAGCCAGGTGGCCGCGAAGTAGGCGACGGTGCAGGCGGACACCGTCGCGGCCAGCACGGCGTTTCCGGTCGCGGTGCGCAGCAGCAGCAACAGGGCGCAGCCGATGGTGAGTGCGAGCAGCGTCAGGCCCAGGCCGATCAGCCGGGAGCCGGTGCGGACCAGCACCGGTTTCAGGTCGTGCCCGGCCAGCAGCCGGTGGAAGGAGACCGGCGCGATCAGCGAGGCGGTCGCGCAGGCGCCCAGGACGACGGTGACCGTGTACAGGCCCTTGTCGAAGCCGCCGAGCCCGGCGAACCGCGGGGTGAAGGCCACGCTCAGCAGGAAGCCGAACAGGATCTGCGCCCCGGTCTGCGCGACCCGCACCTCCTGCAGCATCTCGTCCCACTGCCGGTCGGCCCGCTCCTGCGCGCTCTCGTCACGGCCGGGGCCGCCGCCGGTGTTCCGGGAGTCGTCCACGGGGAGTCCTCTCGCTCGTCGTGTACCGCTCGTCGTGTTGGATCGGGACGCGGTGCACCGCCTCCGCAGCCGATCGTCCGTCGGCCCGGGGGACACGGGCGGCACCCGCGCCGGGACGCCGGGCTACTGGTCGAGGACACCGACGGCGTGGGCGATGACGAGCAGGGAGGTGATGAGTGCGGCGATGCTCTCGACGGCCATCAGGGCCTTGGCCCGGGTGGAGAGCGGCATGGTGTCGGTGGGGCTGAAGGCGGTGGAGTTGGTCACCGAGACGTACAGGTAGTCCATCAGGGTGGGCACCCAGTCGCTGGTGCGGGACGAGCCGTCGGCGACCTCCTCGACGGCGTCGTCGTTCTCGTCCTGGGAGAACCGGAAGTCGGCGAGCGGCAGTTCGGAGCGCTCCGCCTGGGTGCGCATCACCGGGCCGCCGCGGTCGAGTTCCCAGAAGGCCAGGCCGAAGACGATGATGCCGGTGGCCCACACCTGGAGCGCGGCGAGCAGCAGCGGGCCGCCCTCCTGGGCCTTGCTGGTGACCATGGCGTTGACCAGCAGGCCGAGCGAGACGAGGTTGCTGGTGCCGATGAGGGCGACCAGGGTCAGCGACACGATCCGGGAGAAGCGGTTCTGCCGGGTCATCCGGCGCGGGTTGACCGCGATCAGCGGAACCAGCAGCAGGAGTTCCAGGCCGGGCAGGACGAAGCGCGGAACGAACAGCAGCTGCTCCGGCAGCACCAGGTAGAGCAGGATCGCCGCCAGCGTGGCGAGCACCGCGGGTAGCCGGGCCTCGCCGCGCCGCTCGTGGCGCGGGAAGCGCTGCAGCGCCCTCGCCCGGTGGTCGGGCGTCTTCCTGCTCATGTCCATGGAACCTCTCCCGTACGGCCCGGCTTTCACCAGCGGATTCCCCGTCGCGCAAGGTCCACTCTCCCCGCGTCGACCGGCGTCGAGGAGCGAACCGCCGTTCAGTTGACGTCGTGGCGGCAAGGGTGAGACGGACCCCGGCCCCGCGCCCTGTCGCCGCCGGTCCGCCGGGGCCGGCGCGCGGTCCGCGCGGGCTCGGAGGACGTCGAGCCCGTTCCTGGACGATCCGGTGTCGCCCGTTGGCCGTGGACTGCGGCGGACGCGTTTCCCGCGTCGCGCGTCACAGCCGGCGCTTGTACTTGAACACCGCCCACAGGCCGACCCCGAGGCCCAACATGAGGGCGATGGCGAACGGGTAGCCCCATGCCCAGTGCAGTTCGGGCATGTGGTCGAAGTTCATCCCGTACACGGACGCCACGAGCGTCGGCGTGAAGAGGATCGCCGCCCAGGAGGAGATCTTCTTGACCTCCTCGCCCTGCTCGATGGTCTCGCGGGCGAGCCGGCGGCTCTCCTCGCCCTGGGCGAGGCTCGCGCTGGACATGCGGCGCATCGCGTCGTTCTGTTCGAGCGAGACGAGCGTGGCGTGCACGGTGAGCGCACTGTCCAGCAGGGTGCGCATGGTGGTCACGCGTTCGGTCACCCGGATCGTGTGGTCGAGGACGTTCCGGAGCCGGTTCGCCACCTCGCTGTCCGTCTCGTACTTCGACACGCCGCGGAGCAGCGCCTGCAGCATGGCGGGCAGCGGTTTGACCGCGTGCTGGAAGCCGATCACCTGTGACAGCAACTGGTATATGCGCCTGGAGAGTTGTGGGTCGACGGTGCCGTTGAAGAGCTGGTTCTCGATCTCGTCGACGTCCTCTTCAAGTCCGGTCGCCACCGGCGCGTAGCCGTCGACGACCTCGTCGAGGATCGAGGTGAGGACGGCTTCAGGGCCCATCGCCAGGAAGCCGGGTTCCGCTTCGAGCCGTCGCCGGACGACCGCGAGGTCGGGGCGCTGGACCTGTCGGACCGTCACGGCGAATTCCCGGCCGGTGAAGGGGTGGATCTCGCCGAAGTCGACGCGCTCCTGCGCGTCGTCGTACCACGCGCCTGCTGATCCTCGGCGTGCACGGGGCGAGCGAGCGGGCCGGGCTGACCACGCCGAACATGGCCGAGGCGCAGACCAACCGGGCGCTGATCACCGCTGCCTCGCGGTTCGCCGTGGTCGCCGACCACAGCAAGTGGGGCGTCGTCGGGCTGAGCGGCTTCGCCCGTCTCGACGAGGTCGACTGCTACGTCACCGACGACGGACTACCGGCCCAGGTGCGCGACCTGCTGGCGGACCGGGTCGGCGAACTCGTGGTCGCCGAAGCCTGAGCGCGTTCTCCTGTCCACGACGGCGCCGTCCGTGGTCGTCGCGGAACGCGTCCGCGCCGGTCCGGCGGCTGTTCGGGACCGCCGGACCGACGGAGGCGGCTACGCGGCCCGTGCAGCGGCCTCGGGAAGGCGCACCGGTGCGGCGGTGGCGGCCAGGACCTGTTCGGGGCTGACGCCGGGCGCCGTTTCGATCAGCACGAGACCGGTGTCGGTGACGTCGAGGACACCGAGGTCGGTGATGATCCGGTCGACGCAGGCCCGTCCGGTGAGCGGCAGGGCGCATTCGTCGAGGATCTTCGGGCTGCCGTCCTTGGCGGTGTGCTCCATGAGGACGACGACGCGCCGGGCACCGTGGACGAGGTCCATGGCCCCGCCCATGCCCTTGACCATTTTCCCGGGGATCATCCAGTTGGCGAGGTCGCCGCGGGCGGAGACCTGCATGGCGCCGAGGACGGCGGTGTCGATGTGGCCGCCGCGGATCATGCCGAAGGACAGTGCGGAGTCGAAGAAGGCCGCGCCCGGCAGGATGGTGACCGTCTCCTTGCCGGCGTTGATCAGGTCCGGGTCGACGTCCGGCTCGGCCGGGTAGGGGCCGGTGCCCAGGACGCCGTTCTCCGAGTGGAGCACCACGTGCACGCCCTCGGGGAGGTGGCCGGGGATCAGGGTGGGCAGTCCGATGCCGAGGTTGACGTAGTCGCCGTCGCGCAGTTCGGCCGCCGCCCGGGCGGCCATCTCGTCGCGGGTCCAGGCCATCAGCTGCTCACCGTCTTCTTCTCGATCTGCTTGTCGGCCGCCTGCCGCGCGGTCAGCGCCACGACGCGCTGGACGAACACGCCGGGCAGGTGGACGTCGTCGGGGGCCAGCTCCCCGGGTTCGACGAGTTCCTCGACCTCGGCGATGGTGATGCGGCCGGCCATGGCGGCCAGGGGGTTGAAGTTGCGGGCGCTCTTGTCGAAGGAGAGGTTGCCGTGCCGGTCGCCGCGCGCGGCCCTGACCAGGGCGAAGTCGCAGGTGATGGCCTCTTCGAGGACGAAGGTGCGGCCGTGGAAGGTGCGGGTCTCCTTCGCGGGCGAGGCGAGGGCGATGCTGCCGTCGGCGTGGTGGCGCCAGGGGATGCCGCCGTCGGCGAGCGGGGTGCCGACGCCGGCGGGGGTGTAGAAGGCGGGGATGCCGCAGCCGCCGGCGCGCAGCCGTTCGGCGAGGGTGCCCTGGGGGACGAGTTCCACTTCGACCTCGCCGGTGAGGTACCGGCGGGCGAACTCCTTGTTCTCGCCGACGTAGGAGCCGGTGACGCGGGCGATGCGGCCCGCGCCGAGGAGGATGCCGAGGCCGTGGTGGTCGGTGCCGCAGTTGTTGGACACCACGCGCAGCGAGCTCGCTCCCTGCGCGTGGAGGGCGTCGATGAGGGTGCCGGGGATGCCGCACAGGCCGAAGCCGCCGACGGCCAGCGAGGCGCCGTCGGCGATGTCGGCCACGGCGTCGGCCGCGCGGGGGAAGGTCTTGTCCATGGGAGAGGGGTCCTCGGGGTCTGGGCGACGGGGCGCTCCCCGGTTCGGGCCGGGGGCGCGGCGGCGGACGGACGACGGTGCGGGGTCCGTGCGTCGCCGTCGTGGGGTGCGCTGTGCGCGGGCGGGAGTGCCGCCCGCGCTACTGCTGCCCGGTGGCCGGCAGCGGCCGGGGCGCGCCGGCCGCCGGGGCGGCGGGGCACTGGAGTTGTTCGCGCAGGTCGTAGGGGCTGGGCCAGCGTTCGACGGCGACGACGTCGTGCCCCCGCCGGCCCAGCAGCAGGGCCGGCATCTGCCCGACGGGGCCGAGGCCCACGATGGCGGCGTCGGGCGCCGGCGTGGAGGTGTCTGTCATGGTGGCGCTACCCCGTCGGGCTGTGGGCGCCGGTCATCAGAGCGGCGAGGTCGTCGGGGGCGAGGAACGACGGCGGGGGCGGCGGGCCCCAGTTGAACAGGCCCTTGGCTCCTTCGAGGACCTCCGGGGTCCACAGCTGGTCGTCGACGACGCAGTCCATGTCGGAGTAGTACTCGCTGAAGTTGCCGGCCGGGTCCTTGAGGTACCAGAAGAAGTTGGAGCCGGCGTGGTGGCGGCCCAGGCCCCACACGTGCCGCTCGGGGTGGTCCCGGAGCATGGCGGCGGCGCCGCGGCCGACCTCGTCGATGTCGTCGACCTGCCAGGAGGAGTGGTGCAGGAAGGCGACCGGGGCGGCCAGGACCAGGATGTTGTGGTGGTCGGTGGAGCAGCGCAGGAACGCCCCGTGATCCTTGATGTAGTCGGACGCCTTGAAACCGAGCCCGTCGCGGAAAAAGGCGGTGGTGGCGTCGAAGTCGGTGGTGCCGACGACGGCGTGGCCGAGCTTGCGGGGCCGCACCCGGCCGGTGCGCAGGACGCCCGGAGCGCGCGAGCCGGTGCGCTCGGCGCGGCCGGGGCCGTTGTAGGCCGTGGCCGGCACCGGGTCCTGCACCAGGCGGGGGGCGACCTCCAGGACGGCGCGGACGGCGGTGGCCCGGTCGTAGGCGGTCAGGGTGCGGCCCTCGACGGTGCTGTCGGTGCCGAGCCGCTTCAGTCGGGCGGCGGCGGACGCGAGGTCGTCGGGGGTGTCGACGCCGATGCGGACCTCCACCAGGCGGCGGGCGGGCGCGTGGACGATGCGGAGCTGGCGCCCGGCGTCCCGGGTCGTGAACCAGCCGTCACCGTCCGGGAGGAGACCGAAGTCGGTGTAGTAGTCGGCCGTTTCGGCGACGTCGGGGACCCCCACGGTGATGGAGGTCAGGCGGTGCAGTGCCACGGGGAACTCCTTGGCTTCTCGGTCCGACGGGGTCCGGCCGGGTCAGGCGACGAAGGTCTGGCGCAGTTCGCCGATGCCCTCGATGGTGCTGACCAGTTCGTCGCCGGGGGCGAGCCAGCGCTGCGGGTCGCGGCCGAGGCCGACGCCGGCGGGGGTGCCGGTGAAGATCACGTCCCCGGGCAGCAGCGGCAGGACGGCGGACAGCTTGGCGATCAGGGCCGGCACGGAGAAGATCAGATCGCGGGTGCGTCCCTTCTGGACCTCCTCGCCGTTGATCGAGCAGCGCAGTTCGAGGTCGTCGGGGTTCTCGAACTCGTCCGGCGAGACCAGCCACGGCCCGATCGGGGCGAACCCCGGGAAGGACTTGCCCAGGCTGAACTGGGGCACGGAGCCCGCCAGTTGGGACACCCGCTCGGAGATGTCCTGGCCGACCGCCAATCCTGCGACGTGGTTCCAGGCGTCCGCTTCGGAGGCGTTCTCGGCGCGGAGGCCGATGACGGCGACCAGCTCGACCTCCCAGTCGGTGTGGCCGCCGTCCGGCAGCTTCACCTCGGTGACCGGGCCGCTGATGCTGGTGGCGAACTTGGTGAAGACCGGCGGCAGCCCCTCGGGCACCGCGAACCCGGACTCCGCGGCGTGGTCGCGGTAGTTGAGGCCGATCGCCAGGGTCTGGCGCGGCGCCGGGGCGGGCGATCCCAGCTCGACCGGATCGAACGCCGCGCCCTCCGGCGGGATCGCGGTGGCGGCCCAGGACCGGAACGCCTCCCAGCGCTCGTAGACGGCCTGCGGGTCGGAGGAGAAGGCGCCGCCACTGGCCGTTTCGACGTCGACGGCCTTGCCGTCGACGATCAGGACCAGTCGGCCGGAGAGGTTGGCGATGCGCATGGTGTGACTCCTGGGGAGTGGTGGGAACGGGGCGGTCCGGGCCGCGGCGGGTCGGGTCGGGTCGCCCGATCAACCGGCGCGAGGCGGAGGCGCGGCGCCGGCGGAACGGGTCCTTGCCCGCCCGTCGGCAATTCAGCATGATGATTACCTTGATGTTGCGTCCGTCGATCCGGGGCGTCAAGAGGTCGGAGCAAAAAGAGCATGATGAATATGAATGTTGGGGAGCCGTCGTGACCGCCACGCCCGAACGCCCCGCCCCCGCACGAGCCGCCGCCCCCGAAGGAGCCCGGCCCGCTCGGCGGCGGAGCGGTGCCGCCCTGCCGCCCACCGGTGCCTCCCGGGCGGGGCAGGGCCTGGACGCCGGAGCGCGCGGGGCGGCCTCCGGCCGGGCCGAGCGGGCGGCGCAGCGGGTCACCGAGCTGGTCGAGAGCCTGCCGCCCGGCTCCCGCCTGGGCACCAAGGAGGAGATGCGCACGCTGTGCGAGGTCTCGGTCGGCACGTTCAACGAGGCGCTGCGACTGCTGCAGTCCCGCGGCCTGGTCACCGTCAAGCCCGGCCCCGGCGGCGGCCTCTTCAGTGCCGAGCAGTCCCCGATGGTCCGCCTCGGCAACTCCGTCCTGGCTCTGGACGCCCAGCAGAACGACGTCGCCGACGCCGTGCGCATCCGCGACGCCCTCGACCCGCTGCTCATCGAGGACGCCCTCTGGCACGCCTCGCCGGCCGACATCGCCTCGCTGTACGACCACATCGCCGCCATGGAGCGCGCCGTCGACGACGCCGACCCGGTGGCCTTCGTCCACGCCAACTGGCGCCTGCACGCCGCCATCGCCGCGATCAGTCCGAACGTGCTGCTCGGCTCGCTCTACACCAGCCTCCTCGACCTCATCGAGGGGCACACGCTGTCGGTCCTGCCCGACGGCGAGCAGCCGCTGGCCGAGTACATCGCCCAGCGCCACGCACTGCACCGCGCCCTCGTCGACGCCCTCGACCGCCGCGACCGCGACGAAGCGCTCCGGCTGATCCGCGAGCACAACACGAGCCCCACCGAAGCGCACTGACCCGCCGCCCGCCCGTGCCGCGCGGACCCGCGCCCCTCCCACCACCCGGCGGGCGCGCCGGGCCGCGGCTCAACTCAGTTTTGCTTATCCACTAAGTTTTCCTTAGTGTTGATCCGGCGATCAGACGTACGAGGAAGAGGTCCACCCATGAGCAAGCTGGAGATCATCGTGGCGAGCACGCGGCCCGGGCGCGTGGGCCCGAGCGTCGCCCGCTGGATCGACTCGGAAGCCGTGGCGCACGCAGGCTTCACGGAGGTCGAGACGGTGGACCTCGCCGAGGTGGGCCTGCCCTTCATGAACGAGCCGCACCACCCCCGGCTGGGCCGCTACGTCCACCAGCACACCCGCGACTGGAGCGCCAAGGTCGCCGAGGCGGACGCCTTCGTGTTCGTCATGCCGGAGTACAACTACGGCTACAACGCCGAACTGAAGAACGCGATCGACTACCTCCACAACGAGTGGCAGTACAAGCCGGTCGGCATGGTCAGCTACGGAGGCGTCTCGGCGGGAACCCGCGCGGCGCAGATGATCAAGCAGGTGGTCACCACCCTGAAGATGACGCCCGTCTTCGAGGCCGTGTCCATTCCCTTCGTCCAGCAGTTCCTCGACGACGACCGGCGCCTGGTGCCCAACGAGATCATGAGCAGCTCCGCCCGGGCGATGCTCGACGAACTGGTGCGGCTGACCGGCGCACTGCGCCCGCTGCGCGCGCCCGTCGCGCCGTGAGCGCCGAGCGAACGCCGGGGGGCGCGGAGGTCCATCCGGTCTGCGTCCGCTTCCACGCGGCGATCGAGATGATCGGCACCCGCTGGACCGGCGCCGTCCTGCGCGCGCTGTTCACCGGCCAGCACCGCTACGCGCAGATCAAGGCGGCCATTCCGGGGATCAGTGACACCATGCTGGCCCAGCGCCTGCGCGAGCTGCAGGACAGCGGCCTGATCGAGCGCCACGTCCTGCCGGAGACGCCCGTCCAGGTGGAGTACCGCCTCACCGACAAGGGGCGCGACCTGGAACCGGTCCTCGCCGCGATCATCACCTGGTCGCACGCCTGGATCCCGCTGCCCGAGGGTGCGGAGAGCACGTTCTGAGCGACGCCCCCGGCACGATCCGTCGAGGCACGGGGAAGTCCGCTGCGACCGGGGGCCGCAACGGACCGCCGGAGCCGCGGTGCTCCGGTGCGTGACGGCGGTGCGTCGCCGACCCGACGGCCACGGCCGGGCCGGATCGAACGCCGCGCGCCTCCGCCCGCATCCGGTGCACCGGACACGGGCGGAGGCGCGCACGGGGGCGGCCCGGCTCAGCCGTAGGCGTTGAACTCGGTGATCGACCACCAGGAGGTGGACGTCCCGGTCTGGACGACCTTCACGTAGCGGGCGTTGCGGGCGGGGAAGTCCGCCGTCACCCGTGCTCCCGTGCCGGTGCCGGTCGCTGCCGGGGAGCCCCAGGAGGTGCCGTCGGCCGAGAGGAACACCTGGTAGCCGCGGGCGTAGTCGTTCGCGCTGCCGCCGGAGTCCATCGTGATCCGGGCCAGCGGCCGCACCGCACCCGTGTCGACCGTCACCGACTGGCCCGCGGCCATCGGCGTGCCCGTGGACCAGCGCGAAGCGGCCGATCCGTCCAGCATGTTCGCCGGCACGTCGCTGCCGCCGGTGGCGGAGGCCGACGCCGTCCAGCCCGTGCGCGGCAGCACGGTCAGGCCGCCGCCGGTGCCGCCGCCGGCGGCGTTGAGCAGGTCGAGGGCGCTCTGCTGGCAGCCGTAGTCGGTGCTGCCGGGGCCGCCGGCCCAGTGCGGGCCGTACTGGTCGAGCGGGTTGCGGTCCTTGGCGTAGGCGGAGTTCGCCCAGGTGTCGAGGGCCGGGGCGTAGGGGTGTTCGGGCAGTTGGGCGTCGAGCCGGCCCAGGCCGCGGGCGTAGGCGCCCTTGAAGGAGGCGCCGTCGCTGGTGCAGTCGTCGCCCTCGCCGGGTTCGCGCAGGACGCCGCCGCTGGTCAGGCGGGTGGTGGAGGCGTCGGCGAGGGTGCGGGCGGTGGTGAGCAGGGTCGTGTCGCCGGTGGCGCGGTAGAGCTCGGTGAGGCCGCCGAGGACCACGCCCTGGTTGTACGTCCAGGTGGGTTGGCCGTTGTTGGCGCAGGCGTCGTTCAGGCCGTCGTTGACCAGGTGGTCGGCGTTGACCATGCCGCTGCCCCGGAACCAGTTCCACTCGTCGCGGGCCCGCTGGAGGTAGGCGGTGTCGCCGGGGATGCGGTTGTGCAGGGCGGCGGTGAGCTGGAGGAACAGTTCGTTGGTGATGGCGTTCTTGTAGTTGCCGTTGGTGCTCCAGCGCACTCCGCCGCCGCAGGTGCCGTTCCAGTTGGCGTACATGTGGTCGGCATCGGCGCGGGCGGTGTTCAGGTAGCGGCTGTCGCCGGTGAGGTCGTAGGCGTCCACCCAGGCCAGGCCCCACCAGCCGGTGTCGTCGAGGTACTCGTTGGTGAAGTTGCCGCCCTGGGCGTTGATGTTCTTGTCGTAGGTCTCGGCGACGGCGTAGGTGTAGCTGTTCATGCCGGTGGCGCGGGCGTTGTCGATGACGGCGGTGAGCGCGTTGGCGCCGGTCCACCAGCCGTTGCCGCCGAAGAGCTTGGTGCTGCGGTCGAACGACGTCATGAGCGCGGTGGCGGCGGCGGTGCGCCGGTCCCAGGCGTTCCAGGTGGTGCGGGCCCAGGGGGTGCAGGCGATGGCGCTGCCGACCTGGCCGCAGGCCCGCAGGGCGCCGACGCCGCGGTTGTTCCAGTCGTCGACGTTGTACATCAGGGTGCGCCAACCGCTGCCGCCCGCCGGGACCTTGGTGTCGCCGAGCTTGCCGCCACCGCTCCAGGTCCGGCCGCCGTCCATCGAGCGGTCCAGCCACACCTCGTCGCCGCCCGCGCCGCCGGCGATCGAGGCCCAGCCCATCGCGTCGGCGTCGTCGAAGTGCAGCGCGAACGTGCGGCCGGAGAGCGTCGCGGACACCGGCTGCCGGTCCTGCGGGCTGAGGGCGGGGTCACGGGTGTCGCAGTACTTGTTGCAGATCGCGGCGTCGACGGCCGCGGCCGGGGTGGCGGTGAGGACGGCGCCGGGCAGGGCCGCCGCCAGGGCGGTGGCCAGTAGGGCGGCGCGCAGGGATCGGGACACAGGCATGGGGGCTCCTGGATCGGGTGGGGGAGCGGTGGGGGCGGGGCGTGGGAGCGCCCCGGTGGGGTGGGGGCGGTGTGCGGCGGTGCGGGCTCAGGCGGCGGGCAGCGTCCACTGCTGGGCCGGGGTGCCGTTGCAGTCGAAGAGCTGGAGCTGGACGCCGTCCGTCGTCCCGGAGTTGGGTACGTCCAGGCAGCGGCCGGACTGCGGGTTGCGCAGCGCCCTGGCGGTGGCGTCGTAGGCCCACTGCTGGCCGGTGGAGCCGTTGCAGTCCCACAGCACGACGGGCGTGTTGTTGCCGGTGCCGCCGCCGGACGCGGACACGCAGCGCCCGAAGATCCGCAGGGTGCCGTCGCCGGGGACGGTGACGGACTGGGCGGGCGAGCCGTTGCAGCTCCACGACTGGACGCGGTTGCCGTTCGCGGTGGCGGCTGCGTTGTCGTCCAGGCACTTGCCGGCCAGCGCCGAGGGGGTGGCGCCGGTGCGAACGCGCGGCAGCGTCCACTGCTGGGCGGGGGTGTTGTTGCAGTCGAAGATCTGGAGCTGGATGCCGTCCGCCGTGCCGGAATTGGGGATGTCCAGGCACTTGCCCGAGCCGGTGTTGACCAGGGCGCTGCCGCGCGGGATCCACTTCTGCCCGTCGCTCTGGTTGCAGTCCCACAGCTGGACGAGGGCGCCGTCGGCGGTGGAGCCGCCGCTGACGTCCAGGCACTTGCCGGACTGCGTGACGGTGCCGTCGCCGGGGAGCGTCCAGCGCTGCGCGGCGGTGTTGTTGCAGGCGTAGGACTGTGCGTGGGTGCCGTTGGAGGTGGAGCCGCCGGCGGCGTCCAGGCACTTGCCCGCGAGGCCGGAGCCGATCGGGCCGGTCGGGCCGACCTGGACCCGGGGCGGGCGGGCGTCGCCGTTGCCGCCGTAGGAGGGCGGTGCGGAGGAGGCGGCGGTGGCCCAGTTGGTGTTGGCGTTGGTGCCCAGGACGAGGTCGAGGGTGGCGCCGTTGATGACGGAACTCGCGGGGAGGTAGGCGTTGTTCCAGTTGGCGCCGTTGAGGGTGGCGCTCTGGACGTAGGGGGCGTCGGTGGCCGCCTGCGGGGCGTTGACGACGAGCCTGCCGCCGCCCGCGAGGGTGACCGTGACGTTGGTGAACAGGGGCGAGCCGAGGGCGAGGTCGGCGGTGCCGGGCGTCTGGGGGTAGAAGCCCATCGCGGAGAAGACGTACCAGGCGCTCATCGTGCCGAGGTCGTCGTTGCCGACGCGCCAGTTCGCCGGGTCGCCCAGCCACAGCTGGTTCTGGACGTCGCGCACCGTCTTCTGGGTCTTCCAGGGCTGGCCGATGTAGTCGTACTCCCAGGGCAGCTCGACGGAGGGCTCGTTGCCGAGGTCGGCGTGCGAGCCGCCGGAGCCGTGGAAGTCGGCGAGGACGGCGTCCAGGTAGGCGGCGAGCTTGGCGTTGCCGCCCATCGCGTCGGCGAGCCCGCGGACGTTGTGCGGGACGGCGCCGGTGTACTGCCAGGAGGTGCCCTCGACGAACTGGTCGCTGCTGGTGGGGTCGAAGCCGCCGCGCCAGGTGCCGTCCTTGAGCTTGGGCTGCATGAAGCCGGAGGCGGGGTTGAACACGTTGCGCCAGTCCTGGGCCCGGTTGGCGAACTGGTCGCGGACGGTGGTGTCGCCGAGCGCTCCGGCGAACGCGGAGATCGCGAAGTCCTGGGCCGCGTAATCCAGTTGGGTGGCCACCGAGCCGTAGAACCCGGGCGCGTACGTGCCGTCGGAGGGCAGGTAGCCGTAGTTGGACTGGTAGTCGAGCCCCAGCCGGATGCCGTTGGCCGCCGATCCCTGCCGCACCATCGCGTCCTTGGCGGCGGCGGTGTCGAAGTCCCGGGCGCCGAAGGCGTAGTAGTCGGCGATGACGGCCGGTGCGGGGTCGCCGTTCATGACGTTGGTCTCGGCCGAGTTCAGCGACCACTTCGGCAGCTGGCCGCTCTGCGCGAAGTCGTTGACCAGCGACTGCGCGCTGTCACTGGCCTGCTGCGGGGCGACCAGCGCCTCCAGTTGCGCCTGGGTGCGGTAGATGTCCCAGCCGGAGTAGGTGCCGTACTGGGCCTTCTGCCGGCCGCTGACGGTGTGCACCCGGCGGTCGAAGCCCCAGTACTTGCCGTCGCTGTCGCTGAGCAGGTTGGGGTGCA
The DNA here is from genome assembly GCF_053603035.1 of Kitasatospora sp. NPDC004272. Classification (NCBI taxonomy): domain Bacteria; kingdom Bacillati; phylum Actinomycetota; class Actinomycetes; order Kitasatosporales; family Streptomycetaceae; genus Kitasatospora; species Kitasatospora sp. NPDC004272. The sequence continues at coordinate 38,410 of NZ_JBSGET010000060.1, forward strand.
GCAGCGCGTGGTAGAGCGCGGTGTAGAACACCTTCTGCTGGTCCGGGGTGCCGCCGGTGACGGCGATCCTGCCCAGGACGGCGTTCCAGGCGTCGTGGTTGGCGGTGCGGACGGCGTTGAAGTCCCAGTTCGGGTTCTCCGCCACCCGGTTGGCGGTGGCGCCGGCGATGGAGACGTAGGACAGGCCGACCTTCGCCTGCACCGTCCGGTTGCCCGTGGTGTCGAAGGTGACCGAGTTCCCGCCGTCGAACGTGCCGGTGGAGGTGATCGGCCGGTCGAAGACCATGTCGAAGTAGGCGGTGTACGGGGCGCTGGACGCGCAGAACAGGCCGGCGTCCACCGAGCCGCTGACCTCGGTGCTGCTGACCTTGGTGAAGTGCAGGTCGGTGGCCTTGTCCGCGCTCAGCTTGAACAGCAGGTTGGCCTGGGTGGTGGTGGGGAAGGTGAAGCGCGCCATGCCGGAACGGGCGGTCGTGGTCAGCTCGGTGGTGACGCCGTTGTCCAGCGTGACGGCGTAGGCGCCCGCGCTCGCGGACTCCTTCGCGTGCGAGAAGCCGACCGTGGCGCGGCCGTCGACGCCGCCGGTGGTCGGCAGGACGGGCACGTCCCCCATCGCCCCGCAGCCGGGCCCCGACAGGTGGTTCAGGCTGAACCCGGTGATGCTGCCGTCCGTGTAGGCGTAGTCGCCCCCCGGCGGCCGGGACGGGGTGTCGGGGCTCCACTGCACCATGCCGAACGGCGAGTCGGCGCCGGGGAAGGTGTTGCCCTCGTGCGACGTGCCGAGCAGCGGGTTGACCAGCGAGGCGGGATCGGACACCGTGGCCGCCGCCGCGGGCGCGGCCTGGGCGGGCGCGGGCGTGGCGAGCCCGAGGACCGTGAGACAGGCGGCCAGGGGAAGGCGCCATCGTTTCATCGTTGCTTCTCCAGAAGGGAACAGACGGGGTGTCACCGAACCGGCTGCGGCTCGGGGCGGTGACGGTAAGCAAAGAGGAGCTTGGCAACGTTGTCAACGACTCGGACCGAATCGCCCCGTGACTTCAAGATCTGCAGACAAGGAGGAGTCGATCTCCCGACGCTTTCTCCGAGGTTCCCCTCCCCAACTGGTAAACCGGCCTGTGCAGGACATTTGCTGATACTGCGTCGGCTGCGCATGAAGTGATCCTGTGAAGGGTCGGGCCGGAGAAATGCGCAGAAACCAGGACCTCCTGGCCCTGCTGGCTTCAAGTCATGGCGGCCCCCGTGGAGGGGCGGCGGGGAGGACGGCAGTGCCCGCCCCCGGGTGGCGGGGACGGGCACGGCAACGGCGGGGGGTGCTCCGGGGCGCAGGGTCAGGACGGGCGCGGGAGCGCCGCGGCGGCGAGGCGTTCGTAGGCGCGGCGGACCTCCGGCACCAGCCGGGCGGCGGACTCCGGGTCGGCGCGCTCGGCGACGAGCCGCAGGATGTTCCCGCTGCGCCGGTCCGCGGGGACGTCCTCGCCGCGGGGGGTGACGAGGACGTGGAAGTGCGGGTGGTTCTCGCCGAAGACCATGAGGTACGTCGCGGGGGCGCCGGTCGCCTCGGTCACCGCCGCGACCAGGTCGCGGGCGCGCCGGCCGAACGCGGCCAGCTCGGCCTCGTCGAGCCCGGTGATGCGCTCGGCGTGCCGCCGGACGCGCAGGACGAACCAGCCGGGGACGTCGTAGCCGGGCACCCGCTCTCCCGACCACAGGGGGTCGCGGAAGACGACGGCGCGGTCCTCGTTCTGTTCCAGGCCGCACATGGAGCAGTCGGCCTGGTGGTGGGACGGGTTCAAGGGGCTCCCTCTGCGGAGGTTGTGCGTGCGGTCCGGTCGGGCGGCGGCGCAACGGCGGTGCGCCGCCACTCGGCCGCGGGGGTCAGACGGCCCCGGTCAGGACCAGCATCGGATCGGGCATGGGGGTGCGCAGGGCCCAGGACCGGCCGATCAGGTCCTCGACGGCGGCCCCGGCGCGGCGCGCGGCGAGCATGGCTTCGGGATCGAAGGCGGGCCCGACCGCGTCGCCGCTGTACTCGGGCCCCCGCATGTAGTCGGTGGCGTCGTCCGGTTCGGCGAAGTTGTCGATCTGCATCTCGACGAAGCCGCCGTCCGGGTCCCGGTAGTACAGGGAGGTGGTGACGCCGTGGGCGATGCACACCGCCGGGGTGACGCCCTGGTCGCGCAGCAGCTCGTAGCGCGCGAGGAGGTCGTCGAGGTGGCCGAAGGTGTACGCGACGTGGTGGGCCGCGGCCGTCGTCGGCTTCCGCCGCTCCGTTGGTACCGGCGGGGTGAGCAGGGCGACGCGGTGGTGCTCCTCGTCGTAGGTGATGAAGCACAGGCTGTCGTTCTGGAACACGACGTGTCCGTCGAGAACGGCGCAGTACCAGTCCCGCATGGCGGCGGGGTTGCCGGTCTGGAAGACGACGTGGGCGAACTTCGGGGTGGCGGTCATCCGATCCTCCTCGATCGAATCATCGAATCTGCGGGCGTCCGTGCGGAGCGGCTGCCACCGGCCGGTGATCGGGCCGGTGGCCGGGCGGGGGCGTCAGGCCCGGGCGACGAAGGTCTGGCGCAGTTCGCCGATGCCCTCGACGGTGCTGACCAGCTCGTCGCCGGGGGCGAGCCAGCGCTGCGGGTCGCGGCCGAGGCCGACGCCGGCGGGGGTGCCGGTGAAGACGACGTCGCCGGGCAGCAGCGGGATCACCGCGGACAGCCGGGAGATCAGCTCGGGCACCGAGAAGATCAGGTCGCCGGTGCGGCCCTTCTGGACCTCCTCGCCGTTCACGGTGCAGCGCAGCCCCAAGTCGTCGGGGTTCTCGAACTCGTCCGGCGAGACCAGCCACGGGCCGATGGGAGCGAAGCCCGGGAAGGACTTGCCGAGGCTGAACTGGGGGGAAGGCCCCTCCAGTTGGGTGATGCGCTCGGAGATGTCCTGGCCCACGGTCAGCCCGGCGACGTGCCCCCAGGCGGTCTCGGCGGGGACGCGGTGGGCGCGGGTGCCGATGACGGCGACGAGTTCGATCTCCCAGTCGGTGTGGCCGTCCGGCGGCAGGACGACCTCGGTGACCGGCCCGGTGATGCTGGTGGCGAACTTGGTGAAGACCGGCGGCATCGTCTCGGGCAGGGCGAACCCGGACTCGGCGGCGTGGTCGCGGTAGTTCAGGCCGGCGGCGACGACCTGCCGCGGGGCGGGCGCGGGGGCGCCGAGCAGAGCGGGGTCGAACGCGTCGCCCTCGGGCAGCCGGGCCTGCGCCGCCCACCGGCGGAACTCCTCCCACCGCTCGTAGACGGCCTGCGGGTCGGAGGCGAAGCCGCCGCCGCTGGCCCGCTCGACGTCGACGGCCTTGCCGTCGACGACGAGGACCAGGCGGCCGGAGAGGTTGGCGATGCGCACGGTGCTGCTCCTGTGTTCCGGTGGTGGGCCCGGCTCCGAGGCGGTCGGCCGGGCCGGCGGTTCGTCCTGCGACCGGCGGACGGCGGGTCTTCCGACCGGGCGGTGCCGGGTGGTCCGGCGGCCCCGCGTCGGCTGCCGCGCTGGTGACACCGTAAGGCGCTATATGTGATAACAGCAAGCGTTCGGGCCGCGGATTCTTCGACCCGGACGTAGGCCGAGGGCCGACGGCGCGCTCAGTCGGCGGCCCGGCGCAGCAGCGGAGCGAGCCGGTAGGGGACCAGCGGACGCATGACGAGCGAGGTGCTCGTCCGCTCCACCCCCGGGATCTCCAGGATCTGCCCGGCCACCCGGTACAGGTCCTCGGCGTCCACGGCCACCACCTGCACCAGGAGGTCGGTGTCGCCGGACAGCCCGTGCGCCTGGACGACTTCGGGGATCGCCGCCAGCGCCCGCGCCACCTCGTCCAGTCGGCGCTGGGCCACCCGGACGGTCACGAACGCGGACAGCGGGTACCCCAGGGCCGCCGGGTCGACGCACCGCTCGAAGGAGTCGACGGCGCCGGTGCGCTCCAGCGCCGCCAGCCGCACCTGGACGGTGTTGCGACTCAGTCCGCTCGCCTCGGCGAGCGCCACGGTGGTGGCGCGGGGGTGGTCGGAGAGCGCGATGAGCAGGCGCGCGTCGGTGGGGCCGATCCGTTCGGGGCCGGCTCCGGCGCGGACCTTCCGGGGACGAGGGGGTGGTGGACTGGGCACGGTGCACGCCTTCCGGGGGTGAGGGAACGGGGGATTGGGCATTCTGCGTCATTTCGCGGCGTCTTCTTGTGCGGCGACCAGGCCGGATGGTCTCCTCGTCCGCAGCGAACCGCCCCCGGCAGAGGATCCGCCCCCGGCCGCGCGCCGCCGACCGTGACGCGGCCGTGGGCCGGCCCGGAGGCACGCCGGGGAGCGCCCGGCGCGCGTCGCACGCCGCCGTGGAACGCCCCAGTCACCGTCGGCCGCACCTGCGCGCGCCGCAGGTGCCGAGCGCGAGGAGACCGTTTCGTCATGACCACCGCACCAGCCGCCCCCCGGCGGACCACGGACGCAGCCGCCGACACAGCCCCCGAGGTGCTGCACGAGATCGAGGACCGCGTGCTGTGGCTGTCCAGCGCGATCGTGCACCACGCCAACCGGGTGCGCCCCAACCCGTCCGGGCTCAAGGTCGGCGGCCACCAGGCGTCCTGCGCCTCGATGGTGTCGATCATGACGACGCTGTGGTTCCGGCACCTGCGCCCCGAGGACCGCGTCTCGGTCAAGCCGCACGCCTCGCCGGTCCTGCACGCGATCAACCACCTGCTCGGCGAGCTGGACGCCTCCCACCTGCCCACCCTGCGGGCCTTCGGCGGCCTGCAGAGCTACCCGAGCCGCTCCAAGGACCCCGATCCGGTCGACTACTCCACCGGCTCGGTGGGCATCGGCGCCACCGCGACGATCTGGGGGGCCCTGGCCCGCCGGTACGCGACCGGGAGCACCGGCAGCGGCTTCGCGGGCCGGCAGTACGCGCTGGTGGGCGATGCGGAGCTGGACGAGGGGGCGGTGTGGGAGGCCGTCCTGGACCCGCAGGTCGCCGACCTCGGCGAGCTGGTCTGGATCGTCGACCTCAACCGGCAGTCCCTGGACCGCGTCGTGCCGAACATCGCGGCCGACCGCCTGCGCGGCATGTTCGCCGCCGCCGGGTGGCAGGTCCTCACCCTCAAGTACGGCGCCCTCCTGGAGGAGCTGTTCGCCCGCCCCGGCGGCCACGCCCTGCGGGCCCGCCTCGACGCCATGTCCAACCCCGAGTACCAGCGCCTGCTGCGCTGCCCGGCGGCAGAGCTGCGCGACCGGCTGCCCGGAGCGGGCCCCGAGGGCCCGGCGATCACCGGACTGCTGGCGGAGACGGACGACGCCACCCTGCTCGCGGCGCTCCGCAACCTGGGCGGCCACGACCTGCCGGCCCTCGACGCCGCGCTGCACCAGGTGGACGACCACCGGCCCACGGTGATCCTCGCCTACACGGTCAAGGGGTACGGCCTGCCGGTCCAGGGCCACCCGCAGAACCACTCCTCCCTGCTGACGGACGACCAGATGCGGGAGCTGGCCGACCGGATCGGCGCCGACCCCGCGGACCCCTGGCGGGGCTTCGCCGCGGACTCGGCCGCCGCCCGCCTGTGCGAGCGGGCCGCGGCGCGGCTGCGCCGGGAGGCCGTCCCCGCCACGCGCCCCCCGGCCGTCCCCTCCGACATCGGACGCACGCCGACGGGCACGGCGACCACCCAGGCCGCGCTGGGACGGGCCCTGCTCGACCTGACCCGCAGCGCGCCCGGGGCCGCGCGGCGGATCGTGACGGTCAGCCCCGACGTCAGCTCGTCGACCAACCTGGGCGGATGGGTCAACAAGGTCGGCGTCTGGTCGCCCGCGGAACGGGTGGACTGGTTCGCCGACGACGCCGAGACCGTCCTGCACTGGCGCGAGCGGCCGACCGGCCAGCACATCGAACTGGGCATCGCCGAGACCAACCTGGTCGGCCTGCTCGGCGAGCTGGGCGCGACCTGGAGCCGCTGGGGCGAACCGCTGCTGCCCATCGGGGTGCTCTACGACCCCTTCGTCCAACGGGCCCTGGAGCCCTGGTCGTTCGGCATCTACGCGGGCGGCCAGTCGATCCTGGTCGGCACCCCGTCCGGCGTCACGCTGGCCCCCGAGGGCGGGGCGCACCAGTCGATCACCACGCCGTCGCTGGGCATCGAGCAGCCCGGCTGCACGACCTGGGAGCCCGCGTTCGCCCTGGACACCGAGTGGACGCTGCTGGCCGCCCTCGCCCGCCTCGGCCGGCCCGACGGCGGCTCCGCCTACCTGCGGCTGTCCACCCGTCCCGTCGACCAGGCCCTGGCGCAGGTCCCCGCCGATCCGGCGGCCCGCGAGCGCCGCCGCCGCCAGGTCGTCGCCGGTGCCTACCCGCTGCGCAGGCCCCCGGGCGCCCGGGTCACCATCGCCGCCATGGGCGCCGTGGTGACCGAGGCGCTGGCCGCCGCGGACCGCCTCCAGGGACTCGGCGTCCCGGCCGACGTGGTGTGCGTGACCAGCCCCGGACTCCTCTACCGGGCCCTCGACGCGCGGGCCGGGCACGGCGAGGCGCCCGACTGGATCCTGGACCAGGTCTTCCCCGCCGAGCGGGCCGCGCCGCTGGTCACCGTCCTGGACGGACATCCGCACACCCTCGCCTTCCTCGCCAACCTCCACCGCGTCCCGTCCCGCAGGCTGGGTGTCACCCGCTTCGGGCAGTCGGGCTCGCTGGAGGAGGTCTACCGCCACCACGGGATCGACACGGACAGCATCGTCGGCGCCGCCCTCGACCTCACCGAGTGACCGGCGGTGCGGGGCCGGCGCTCCGGCGCCGGAGATCTCTATAGCAAACCACTCAACTCCCGACACTCCCGGATCAAACTAGG
>NZ_JBSGET010000061.1:0-45183 GCF_053603035.1 Kitasatospora sp. NPDC004272
CGCCACAGGACGACTGCGTCGGGAGTCGGCGCGGATACAAGCAGCCGAGTCGTTCGAACAGGAGGTCAAACCGGCGGAGGTAGCCCGACTGGACCGCGGTACCGCCTGTCGCCGCGCTGTCTGGAGGAACTCCAGCAGTACGGGCCGAGCGGGGAGGTCTGGTACCCGCTGGCGGACCGTCAGGCCGAGCCGGCCGGCTTCCACGAGCTCACCCTGCCCGGCGCGCCGGCTGATCGCGGGCCGCGCGCGCCTTGATGGCCGCCCCCGGGCTTCGGGGCGGACATCAAGGTGTCGGCGCACCGCAGGCGGGGGCGCCCGATCGGGTGGGCCTGTCCGTAGCCGCCCCGGGGGCCGTTCCGGGCCGCTACGGTGCTGGTGGACCAGCCGGGTCCGCGGGCAAGGGGAGGATCGTCGTAGGGGGTCAGAAGCCGGGTAGGGAGCGTTGGCAGTGGCCCGGGGCGGGGCACGAGCACCCCGGTTGGGGCTTGGAGGCGATCCCGCAGCCGGGCGGCTGGCAGGCCGACAACCGGCTGTTCGAGGAAGTCAGCGGGGCGGCCTTCGCGGCCTGGCTGCCATGTCGGGACGTGGCGCTGACGCTACTGGTCAAGGACGCGGTGACCACGGCCCGGCTGGTGGAGCCGGCTTGCGGGGCGATTATCAAGCTACTGAACTTGATTGGGTGATGTCGGAGCCGTTCGCCTGACGGCGGCCCGTCGGTTCCGGTAGCCCTGGGCTGTTAGGTACGCGCAGGGCGGCGGGTTGACCGACGCCGAGAGGGCCGCACGGGAGCGGATCCGGCTGCAGGCCGTGGAACACTTCGAGGGCGGGAAGAAGAATCGGGAGATCGCTGTCGCGCTTCGGGTCAGCGAGCGGTCGGTGGAGCGGTGGCGCCGGGCCTGGCGCGAGTGCGGGGATGTCGGGGTCCGGTCGAAGGGATCTCCGGGCCGCCCGAGGCTCAGTCCGGCCCAGACCGCCAGATTGGAGCGGGAGTTGGAGCACGGCGCGCTGGTCCATGGCTGGGCGGACCAGCGGTGGACGCTGGCGAGGGTGAAGACACTGATCGGCCGGCTGTTCCACGTCTCGTACACAGTGGAGGGCACCTGGCGGCTGTTGAAGCGGCACGGCTGGTCGTGGCAGCAGCCCACCCGGCGGGCGATCGAGCGCGACGATGCGGCGGTCGAGGTGTGGAAGAAGGAGACCTGGCCGCGGGTAAGAGGACCGCGGCGGAGCTCGGTGCGTGGCTGGTCTTCGAAGACGAAGTCGGGCAGTCGCTGACTCCGCCGCGTGCCAGGGCATGGGGGCGCCGCGGCTGCACCCCGGTCGTGCGGGTCCGCGGACGCGGCTCCGGGCGTGTCTCAATGGTGGGCATGACCTGCTACAAGCCGGGGCAGCGGTCCAGGCTGATCTATGCGGTCCGTGAGTACCGCGGCCGTAAGGGAGAGCCCAAGGGCTTCGGTTGGCGCGACTTCCGCGACCTGTTGGTCCGCGTTCACGCCCAGCTCGGCGGCCCGATCGTGCTGGTCTGGGACAACCTCCGCCTGCACCTGGCCAAGCCGCTGCTGGCGTTCATCGAGGCAAACTCCCATTGGCTCACGGTGTTCCGACTGCCTACCTACGCCCCCGATCTGAACCCGCAGGAGGGCATCTGGTCGCTGGTCAAGCGCGACCTCGGCAACCTTGCCGCAGCCGACCTCGGCCAGATCACCCGGGCTGTGAAGCGCAGGCTCAAGCAAATCCAGTACCGCCCCGACACGGTCGACGGCTGCCTCGCCGGTACCGGCCTGACCCTCGGCAGTTGACCGACTGCCCGCTGGCGGCACCATCGCCCCTGCGGCAGGCAGGCCGCCAGCAGCCCATTCCGCCCGTGTCAGAAGAGGTCCAGCAATTCCGCGAGGGACGCGATGGATGGCACCTCCGTTGTGAGCGATCCCCGGCAGACCGCGCGCCCCGCATACCCGAGTCCGATCGCAGCGGCGACCAGGTCCGGATCGTCGTCGACGAACAGGCACTGCGCGGGCGCGAGCTCCAGCGCGTCGCTGGCATGGTGGTACATGCGCGGGTCCGGCTTGTTGCAGCCGAGCACTGCGGAGATCGCATATGCCTCGAAGAACCGCCCGATCCCCAGTCCCGCATGAAGGTCGGGCAGATTGGGCCAGGCATCAGACACCACTGCCATCCGCACGCCCCGGCGGCTGAGCTCTCCCAGGGTGCCCACGACCTCCGGATAGGTCTCCAGGAGTGTGGCCGGCGGGACCTCTCGGCGCAAGTCGGCGAGGAGTTCCGAGGTCGGTTCCACCCCCACGTGACGAAGCATCAGCCGGTGGTAGTCGTCGGGCTCAGGCTCGGGCGACGAGGCAGCGAGGAAGCGGTCGCCCGCGGCGATGGCTGCCACGAACTGCTCCGACGTGATCGAAGGCACGTGGGAGAGAACGGTCTGCTCGAAGTCCGCCCGTGGGTTCCACCGGCCGCCGATCGGCTGCATCAGCACGCCGCCGGAGTCGAAGAGAACAGCGCGGAGGTCTTCGTGAGGAGCGGGTCGTGTCGTCATTCGGCTCAGTCTGGTCAACGGACGCCCGTTGGTCGACCCTTGAGCGATCAGCCGGTCTGAGCCAGACCGACATCACTAATTCAAGCTCAGTAGTGAGCGAGATGCCGCTGGAGCTGAGCGGCACGGGCGTGCCCGGCGCCGCCAGTCCGGAGTTTCGCCGCCTGGCCCGCGCCGGCCGGGGCGCGAGCCCCGAGGGCGTGTACCGCGAGTGCGGGCTGATGACGAGCGCCGAGTGGCGTGCCGCTGCGAACACCGCCCTGGACGCCCTCGTCGGTTACCGCGCGGCCCGTCCCTGACGGGCGTCTGTCCGCGCTGTCCGACGGCCCTGCGCGCAGCTGGCGTGCCAAGACCGGGTCTTCTCTGCGCCGTCGGGCCCTGGGCCTCGGAGGCGGGAGTTTCGGCGCTTCTCTCCCGGCAGGGGCGGGTTCGCCGATATTGCGGAAGCTGTCCGCTGTCTGACCGCCCCGTCGCTCCCGGTACGGCCGAGCCGATCGGCATGTCAGGCCGCGAGGTCCAGGCATGGGATGCCAAGAGACGGCTTGCCTACCGTTCAGCGGCAAGCCGTCCAGGAGTCTCGGCTACTGCGGCGGGTTGTCCTGCGTTCCCTCGTTGCCCAGTTGTTCCTTGAGCTTGTCCTGGGCCGTGTCCACCTGGCCGTTGTACTTGCCCTGGGTCTTCTCGTCAGCGAAGTCCCCCGCCTTGTCGATTCCTCGCGAAGCCTGGTCCTCGTGGCCCTTGAGCATTTGCTTCAGCTTGTCCATGACCGACATGTCAGCACTCCTCAAAGCCGGTTCGTCAGCAGTGGCTCTCAGGATCACTCCCCGCGGCCGCGACCGCATCCGAGAATTCCTGTCTTACCGCATGTGCCGCCGGTTCACACCCGCCCGGGTGGGAGCCGGTGCGCTGCGGGGTGAGTGGCGAGATCCTGCTTGAGTGCCGGGTTCAGCAGGGTGAGGGCGTCGGCGGGGCGGTGGTGGCGACCGGCAGGGCGTGGTGGTGGTCGACGGCGGGGGTGTCGGGCTCCCCCGGTGGGGCAGGGGTGACCAGATGGCCTCGGTGGCGGCTTTGACGCGGCGGCCGCGGACCATGAGGCGCTGATCTTCGTTTGGGTACCGCGTCGGCCCGTGAGCGGGAGGCGGTTCCCGGCGGGCGGGGTCAGGGGGCCAGGAGGCGGACCTGTTCGTGGGAGCAGTTCAGGACCGCGGCGATGCGGCGCAGGGTCCAGCCCTGGGAGCGGGCGGCGGCGACGGCTTCGCGCTGCGCGCAGTGGTGGAGGTCGGCGAAGGCGGCGTTGAGGGTGGCCAGCGAGTGCAGGCGGTCGTGGACGGGGGCGTCCTTGAGCTGGTCGCACAGATCGGTGAGGTGGTGGGCGGTGCGGTCGACGGCCGCGCTCCAGGGGGTCGGGTCGGGCACGGGCGGCCTTCCGTTGTGCCGGGGGCGAAGGGGGGCCGCGCCCGCGCAGGCCTGCCTACCCTACGCCTTCGCCCGTGACGCGCAGGGCGAGCAGGACGATGTCGTCACCGTGGTCGGGGCCGGCCAGGGTGTCGGCCAGCAGGTCGAGGGCCGGCGGCAGCGGGGTGTGGTCGGCGGCGGCCCGGGTCAGGAGGGCGGCGGCGCGGTCGATGCCCTGTTCCAAGTCGCGGCCGCGGTGTTCGACCAGGCCGTCGGTGTAGAGGAGCAGGAGGGAGCCGGGCTCCAGCAGGCGTTCGTGGACGGGGCGGCCTTCGGGTGGGGCCAGGCCGGGGTGGAGCAGCAGGCCGTGCTCGGTGAGGCGTTCGGTGTCGCGGTTGGGGTGGGCGAGGAGCGGAGAGGGGTGGCCAGCGTTGGTCCAGCGCAGCAGCCACGCGCCGTGGGGGCGGGGATGCAGGTGGGCGTGGACGAGGGTGCCGCTGATGCGGGTGTGCAGTTGGTCGTTGGCGCGTTCGAAGGAGGCGAGGGCGTCCGCGGGGCTTCCCCCGCAGTCCACGTCGGCCTGCCGCAGCATGCTGCGGGCCTGGCCCATCAGGGTGGTGGCGTGCGTGTCGTGTCCGGTGATGTCGCCCACGGTGACGGCCAGCGGTCTGCGCCCGTCGGCCGCGCTCCGGTGCGGAAGGACGGGGTAGGCGTCGTACCAGTCCCCGCCGACCATGTCGTGGTGGGCGGCGGGCCGGTAGAGGGCGGCGAGTTCGAGTCCCGGCGTAGGGGGGAAGTCGGTGAGCATGGCCTGCTGGAGTTGGCGTGCGACGCTGGTGCGCTCGTCCAGGTGCAGGGCCCGTTCGACCGCCAGGGCGGTGTATCCGGCGATGACCGTCAGGACGGCGCGTTCGTGGATGTCGGTCTCGTGCGGTTCGTCCCAGGCGGCCACCAGCGTGCCCAGGGTGGGGCGGCGGGTGCCGGGCAGGGGCACGCACACGGCCGAGTGCAGGCCCATCTGGTCGAAGACGACCACGGTGTGCGGGTCGTAGTGGTCGACGAGTGTCTGGCGGTCGGGGACGCTGACCACGCGGTTGTCCCGCGCGGCCTGCGCGGTGGGCCACCCGTCGGTCAGGGCGTACAGCGGGACCTGTTCCTCCAAGGGCACCGGCCCGCTGGTGGTGTCGACGGCGCGTCGCAGCTTGTCGTCGTCCCCGAGCAGGATCAGCCCCACGTACGCCGGTTTCAGGTCTCCGCTGACCAGGTCGCTCACCGTGGTGCGCACCTGGTCCAGGCCCAAGGTGTTGCCGAGCAGTTCGGCCGCCCGCAGCAGCAGTTCGGAGCGCTCCAGTTGGATGCGCAGTCTCTGCTCGCTCGCCCTGGCCGCTCCGGTGAACGCCTGCGCCTCTTCACGGGCCTCCTGCGCGGCGTAATGCGCCTCGATGGCGCCCCGTGTGCTCACCCGCAGCCGCAGCTCCGCCGCGCACACGCCGGCCAGGTCTTCCAGATCCTGGCGGTTGTGCCCGGTCCAGGTCCGCGGGCGGGGGTCGTGGACGGCCATGACCCCCAGGCACTCGCCCCGCGCGCCGTCCAGCGCGGCCGCATGGCCGTCGGCCGCCCATCGGGTGAGGTCGTCCACCATCAACAGCTCACCGGTGCGTGCCACGTGCCGACGCAGCGCCGCGTGCCAGGGCTGTGCCGGTGAACGCTCCGGCGGCCAGCACTCAAGCGCCTCGGCGTCCACCGGGCCGGCCGTCACCGCGACGACCGCCTCGGGTGCGGCCAGCACGCTGGCTGCCAAGCGGGCGAAGCGGTCCACGAGTCCTCGCACCAATCTCACAGCGGGCGCACCGCCGGATCACGACGGTGTCAACACAGTTGACAGACTCTACCCCCGACCGCCCCGATCACCGACCCGCCGGCCCGACCCGCCGCTCGTCGGTGGGGGCGGCGAGTCCCTGGTCGAGCGCCGGGCGCAGCGGGGTGAGGGCGTCGTCAGGGTGGGCGGACAGCAGCGGTTCGCCGTCGGCGGCGTCGACGGCTTGGCGGCCGCGCAGCAGGGTGACCCAGTCGCCGGTGCCCTGATACGGCTCGGTCCAGCCGACGGGACCTCCGTTGTGCTCAAGGGCGCGGGCGGCGGAGCGGTGGGGCGGTGGAGCAGCAGGGTCAACCGGTACGCGGTCCTGAGCACCGCACGGGCGCGGTCGAGTTGGCCCGCCACCGGTCCCCGCTGTCTTCGACAGCAGGGACCAAGGGGTTGTCGCCCGCCCGAGGCCCCCTTGCCCGGGGTCGCGGAGTGGCAGGTGGAGGTGGCGGTGGAGCAGTCGGCGGGGGTGTTGTTCGGGCTGCTCGGCCTGGCCGTCGTCGTCGGGACGGGGGCGGCGGGCGGGGTGGTGGACATCGAGGTGGCCTTCCGTCAGGTGGCGGGCCGGGCGGGCACGGTGGCCGGCCCGGCGCCCGGACCCGGCCGGCCCTGCACCGGCCCCCTTGTCCGCCGTCTGGACAGACCCCTTGTCCACCCCGGTTGTCCCGCCCGAATTGCCGCGTTCAAGGGCCTTGTCCTCCCGGTATGTCCGTGACCGACACCACAACCACCGGCAGGTGGACCAGCGCGATGACGAGCTCCGGCACGGCCGGGCACGAGTAGGCCGGGCGGCTTGTCCAGGGGAAACGCGCCGGTGTCCAGGGGAAACGCACTGGCCGGTCGGCTCCGCCCGGGGCTTCCGCGGGGCCTGTCCACCGGCGGCGGGGCGTGCTGCTGGAGCTGTCCACGGCCCGCCGACCGCGGCGAACCCCCGGCCCGACCGGCCTTGTTCGGCAGGTTGTCCCGCCTGGCCGTGACCGGCGGCGGCCGCGGCTGGTCTCGATCGCGACCGGGATCGGTTCGTCGGGGCTGTCGCCGTACTCGGCGAGCAGGTCGAGCAGGTCGAGCAGCAGCCGGTAGCCGGCCGCGTCGTCGTCGATCCGGCGCTTGGCCAGCAGCCGGCCGGTGCTGGAGCAGCGGAACACAGCGGCCGCGACCGCCGGGGTCAACCCGTAGAGCGGGGGCAGTGGACGGTTCCGGTGCAGGTACGCTGGCGGCCTGGCCCTCATGTCGACGAGCGTGAGGGCCGGGCCGTCGTCGCTGGTGCCGACGGATGAGCTGCCGTGGTGAAGTCCGTCTGGGTACCGCTTGCTAGGGCTGCGTCGTGGAGGATGCGGAGGGCGGCATGAGGCAGCGGGTGTTGACGGTGAAGGTGAGCCGGTCGGTGCTGACGTCGATGAAGTAGCGGCCCTCATCGTGCTTGGCGTACAGGAGCGCGTCGGGTTGGTTGTTCACGGTCTCGCGGTAGCTGGTGATGGTGAAGCCGTCCTTCTCCAGTGCGGCTTTGATCTTGCGGACGGCTCCGGGATGCTCGGCCAAGGGGACGGTGCTCGACACGTGGTAGGCAAGGGTGTAGCGGCCGTCGTCGGCGACCTCGCCGTTCTTGCCCTCGCAGTTGCTGAAGAAGGGCTTGACCGTGTCGGCGGTCAGGGTGACGCCGGCACTCTGGGCCATGTACTCGGTCACCTTCTGCGCCCATGCCTGGGCGTCGCCCTTGGCCATGGCGGGCAGCGGCTCGTTCGGATCGGGGCTGTCCATGCATGCTCCCAGGAGAAGTGACAGGGACAAGGCGGCAGCGCCTGCCAGGGCGCGGTGCCTGGGGAGTTTGCTCGGCCGGTTCATCGGCGGGCCTCTTTCGGGGTGGTATTCAGGGATCAGAGGCCTGGCACGACGTAGTTGATGGCGTCGGAGTCGCCCTTGTGGTTGTCGATGGTGCTCGGCGTCCGTCCGGCGATGATCTTTCCTTGGTTGGCCAGGCTCTCGCTGTGGGGATCCCAGTAGCCGCTGTGCCCGGAGGTGTCGATCTTGAGTGTCTGTCCTCCGAAGTTGCCGTTAGTCGGATCCCATCCGAGGGTCAGGTCGGCGGCGAGTCTGATGGTGTCGTCGTCCGCGGTTCCGGCCCAGACGTGGTGGGGGTCGATGTGGAGCTGGGCAGCGTTGTCCGTCCGGCAGATCGTGGTGAGCAGCACCGCCAGGAGGTGCGGGGCGCTCTCGTCGCCCCCGTCGGCGGCAGCACGCCACCACCGTTCCGCCATGGCCTCGCTGTCTCGGGTGTAGAAGACGCAGCCGATTTCGAGGGCGCGGTCGCCTTTGAGGACTTTCCCGGAACCGGCTGCGGTGATCGACCGGCACAGGTGGTGCGGTTGGAGGCGGAGTTGCGCCCGGCAGGCGGCGGAGCTCAGTGGGGTTTCGGTCCGGCCGGGTGTGGTCCGGGCCGTCGGGGCGGTCGTGAGCGGGGTCGGCCCGGCGGCGCCTTGGGGCCCGCTGGAGCGGTGCCCGACGGCGCGGGCGGGGGACGCTCGCCGCTGGTCGGCTTGTTCGGTGGCGACCCGCTCGGCGAACTTCCGGACGAACGCGTCTTCCGCGGCGGCGTCATAGTGCGTCAGTTCCTCGTCGATGCGCGCGGCTTCGTGTTCCAGCAGATCGTGGAGGTCGGTCATGAGGGGGTCTCCTGGTCGTCGCCGGGATTGAGGGTGCTGTCGAGGTAGTTCCAGCTCGCGCCGAATTTGGTTCAGCCAACGCGCCTGAACCATCTGAGCAACCCGAGATAACACCGCCAACCGCCCGGTCCCGGCGTTCAACCACCCCCTCACAACCGCACCCGAGCCCGACCGTCCAGTTCCAGCAACGACAACACCACCAGCCGACCGGAGCCACGCCCCGGCCCCGGCCGGCCAGCACCCCGGCAAGCCGAAACGGCCCGCCGGACAGACCAACGGACCGTCACGAAAGATCGAGGCTGAAGGGTTTCACCGGAAGCTTCCCAGGAATTCTGGGTCAATTTCCGCGAATTCCCCGCACCTTGTAAATGATCAGACCTAGTGCTATCGCTCCTCCAACGATCATAGCTGCCAATCGGAGGGTCGGGTTGGAACTTCCTGCGATGATGCTTACTGCCACGGCAGCCACCAGGGCTATTACGGCGATGGGCACGTAGCGCCTGGCCGCGTTACTCTGATTCATTTTCCTCCTTCGCATCGTCAGCAGTTCTCCGAGAACCCGCAGGCTACCGACCACACCAGCGCCGTTTGTGCCGCCGCCAGGCCGACAGCGCCCAACAGAGTCAGCGAAGCTCCCCCGGTCGGGATTGCCGCGATGAGGCCGACTCCGGACAAGACGGTGTTTATCGTGTCCCCGATCGACCAAAGGCCGTTGGGGTCGGTGTGGTTGACGGGGTCGCCGCTGCTGTAGGCGTAGGTGTTGGTTTCGCGGCCCGAGGGGTCGGACTGGGTGAAGCGGCCGAGGGCGGGGTCGTAGGAGCGGGCGCCCAGCTTGTAGAGGCCGGTGGGGTCGAGGTAGGCGCCGGTGTAGCGCCAGGGCTGGGGGACGGTTTCGGTGGTGGTGCGGGCGGTGCCGTAGGGGGTGTAGGCGTAGGCGTCGACCTGCTGGCCGGCGTTGTCGACCACGGTGGTCACCGAGCCCTGGGCGTCGGTGAGGTAGTGGTAGGTGGCGCCGCCTCGGGTCATACCGGTGAGGGTGCCCGAGGGTTCGCGGATCATGCTGCTGGTGGTGGTGCCGGTCCGAAGGGCCGTCACCCCGAGGGCGGTGTTGGCGAAGGCGGTGGTGCCCAGGCGGGTGCGTTCGGCGCTGTCGGTGCCCGCGTAGACGGCGTCCAGGTGGGTGCCGCCCGTGGTGATGCCGGCGAGTTGGGAGAAGTCGGTCCAGGTTTCGGCGGTGCGCGCGCCGGTCGGGGAGGCGGCGGAGGTCTCGTTGCCCGCGGCGTCGTAGGACCAGCCGGTGGTGGAGCCGCCCGAACCGGTCAGCTGGTTGGCGGCGTTGTAGGTGTAGGTGGCGTTCTGGCCGGTGCAGGTGCTGGCGGAGGTGGCGGTGGTGTTGGTGGTGGTGAGGTTGCCGGCGTTGTCGTAGCAGTAGAGCCAACCGGCGGTGCGGGTGCCGGCGGTGTTGGTCTCGACGGCGCGGGTCAGGCGGCCGAGAGTGGTGTAGGTGTAGGTGGTCTTGTTGCCGGCGTTGTCGGTGCGGGTGGCGGTCTTGGTGCCGTCGGTGCCGTTCGGCCCGGTGGTGTAGGTGTAGGCGAGCTTCGACAGGGTCGCACCGGTGCCGCTGGTGGCGGTGATGGTGGTGGGGCGGCCGTCGTTGTCGAAGGTGGTGGTCTGCTTGGCGCCGCCGGGGAGGGTGGCGCCGGTGCGGTGGTTGTTGTCGTCGTAGGTGTAGGTGGTCTTGGCGCCGCCGGGTTCGGTGAGGGCGGTGAGGCGGTTGGCGTCGTCGTAGCCGTAGGTGACGGTGCCGGACGGGTCGGTGGAGGTCTTCACGTTGCCGGCGGCGTCGTAGCCGAGGGTGGCCTGGTCACCGGTGGGGAGTTTGCGCCAGTCCTCGCGGCCCAGCGGGTCGTAGTGGAAGGCCGTGGTGCCGGTGGGGTCGGTGCGGGTGGTGAGGTTGCCGTCGGTGTCGTAGGTCAGGGCGATGTGGATGGTGGGGGTGTCGAGGGCGGTGGGGCGGTCGTGCTTGTCGTAGGTGTAGGTGGTCTTGACGCCGCGTCCGTCGGTGACGGTGGCGGGGCGGCCGGCGCTGTCGTAGGTGGTGGTGGTCTGGCCGAGCGGGGCGGGCGGGGTGACGGTGGTCAGGTTGCCCTGGGCGTCGTGGGCGAAGGTGGTCTTGTTGCCGCCCGCGTCGGTGGCCGAGCAGCGCTGGCCGGGGAAGCCGCCGCAGGTCGGGGTGGCCGGGTTGTAGGTGTAGTCGAGGTGGGTGGCGCTGCCGCCGGTGGTGGTGTCCTTGGCCTGGGTGAGGTTGCCCGAGGTGTCGTAGCTGTAGGTGCTCTGGTTGCCCTGCGGGTCGGTGAGGGTGGCGGGCAGTTGGGCGCCGCCGCGGGCCGCGTAGCCGCCCAGCAGGGCGCTCGCGCCGAGCGGGAGCTTGGCGGAGGTGGGGTTGTTGCCGTTCCAGCCGAAGGTGGTGGTGTTGCCCGGCGTGGTGCCGGTGCCGAGGGCGTCGGTGGCGGTGGCCTGGTTGTGCGCGGCGTCCCAGGTGGTGGAGCGGGTGTGGCCGAGGGCGTCCTTGACGGAGGTGGTCTGGCCGTTGCCGTCGTAGCTGTAGACGGTGGCGTGGCCGGCCGGGTCGGTGACCGTCGTCGTGCCGGCCCGGAAGTCGCTGTAGGCGTAGAGGGTGGTCAGGCCGGTGCTGCCGCCGGTGGTGGTGACGCGGGTGACGGAGGTGACCCGGTCGTAGCTGTCGTAGGTGAAGGAAGTCGCCCGGCCCTCGGGGGTGGTGACCTCCGCGATGCGGTAGTCGGAGTCGTAGGCGTAGGCGGTGGGGTGGCCCTCGGTGTCGGTGATGGTCAGCACCTGCGCGTCGTCGGGGCCGGTGAAGGCATAGGAGACGGTGCGACCGGTGCTGTCGCTGGCCTTCCAGGTGTCGGTGCCGGTTGCGGTGAGGTCGGTCCAGCGGCCGGAGCGGGCGTCGGTCGCCTTGGAGCCGGTGGTGAACCCGTTGGAGTCGGTGTGCTGGGTGACGTTGATCGCGTCGCCGTTGCGGTCGGTGATCGCCGCCAGGTTGCCGGAGGAGTTGTAGGTCTCCTTCGTACCGTCCTTGCGGTGCAGCAGGGTCCAGGTGCCGTCCGCGTTCGCGGTCAGGGACTCGTCGTAGCCGGTGGCCACCTGGTAGGTGCCGTCGGCGTTGGCGTCGAAGGTGATGTTCTCCCCGGACGGTCCGTAGGCCACGACCTCGTCGGAGAAGACCTGCAGGTAGCGGTCGTAGGCGCCGAACCAGTGGTGTTTTAGCGGCCCGTAGGGGCCGCCGCTGAGCGAGTTGAAGGTGCGGGTCAACTGCAGGCGCTGCCCCACCGCCGCCAGGTCGAGGTCCGTGGCGTCCAGCATCAGGTTCCCGTCCCACAGGTTGACCTTCGCCACCAGCGCGTCGTCCAGCCGCACCGTCGTGGAGCTGTTCCACGGGATCTCGCCCTGGCCGAAGGGGACGAACACCCGTGGCGACACCACCCCCTGCACGGACGCGGACCCTGACGAGGGCGAAGCCGAGGCCGCCGACTGCGGCTTCGCCGTGGGCGCGGCGGGCCGGGGTGACTTGGAACGCTGCGAGGCCGGTGCCTCGGTCACCCCGGTCGGGACGGCCGGGCGGGCCACCGCCGCGCCCGATCCCCAGCCGGACGGCGTCGCCGCCGACGCCGCCCAGGAGACTCCCTGCACCAGCGCTCCGGCGACCGCCACCGCGCTGGGACGGGCATGCCGGAGCGTCCTGCTCCGGGCATGTGAAGAACGCATCTTCCCCCAAGGAAGACATCCGTCGACCCTGCCGGCCGACGAGCCGCGCAAACGTTCCCACACGCACCGCCCCGGAAAGAGGCCCCCGTCTACCCTCGAACTTTCTCCCCAGACACCCAGAACCAGCCGACCCCGACCGGCGGACGAAACACCACCAATCGCCCGCGGCCACAGCGCCCGCCCCGTCGGCACACGCCATCGCCATGGCCGAGAACGACCCACCGAACTGCAGCGATCCCGCTCAGACGTCCGTCCACGCCCGCCACATCCACAACATCCGGAACACGCCCGCCCACTTGCCCCCACGCAACCCTCAAACCGGACAACCATGACACCCGTGTCCTCCTCTTCGCCGGCCAGGACCTCACCGGCTGGCCCCCAGGCGACACCGAACGAGTCCTGGAGCAGCTGGTCGAAGCCGGCTGGCTGCACCGGCTGCAACTGTCGCCGACGCGCTGGCCTCGCGATCGGAGAACCCCACCCTGGTCACCGTGCCCTCGCTGCTGCCCCACACCCCCTACCTGCTCACCTTCGGCATGACCACCCGCCCCAAGATCTCCGGCTGGGCCCAGAAAACCATCGGCGGCCGCAAGCTCTGCAAGAAGAAGCCGGGCGCCGCCACCCACCTCCTCGCCCTGTGCACCGCCGCCCACAGCCACCCCGACGGCCACACCCACCCCGACGGCCGCCTCGGCCACGGTCAGGACGGCGCGATCTCCCTCGATGCTGCCGCCGCGTTCTGCGCCGTCCCGCCGGAGTACCTCGCCGAGCACGCCGACCTGCTGATCGCCGCCGACCGGCTCACCGAAGCCGACACCGCCGACAGCCGACTGCGCGGACGGCTCGCCGAACGCGTCTGGCCCCTGGGCGAGCCGCCGTAGCAGCAGGTTCAGCGCAGTAGAACGACAGCGGCCCGCACCCAGGTGGGTACGGGCCGCGGCCGGCTTGCTCAGCGCCCTCGGCAGCCGACGGCCCGGTAGGGCGAGTATCGGACCCGTCCGGCTGGGGAGAACGAGGGGCCAGCATGTACGGGACTGATGTACTCATGGTCCATTTCGGGGGACCCCGTAGTCACCAAAATGGACCATGAGCACATCAGCGTACGGAACCTGCCAGGAGAAAGTGGTCCCCTCCCTCGGCTTCTCTACCTGTCCGGCTCAGGCCCAGGGCGGTGGGACGGTGCCTTCGGCCCACAGCGCCAGGGCGCGCTGGTCGACGGTGCGGATACCGACCCGGGTGCAGAAGGCGGCGGCGGCCTTGGTAAAGGTGCTGGTGGTGACGACCAGGGCGAGGTCGCAGCGGTGGACGTCGCGGTAGGTGCCGTTGACCTTCTGGACGTCCTGGGAGCCCACCAGGGTCCTGGGGCCGTAGCGCTTGGCCTGGATGAGGATGCGCTGCCCGGTGGGGGTGGTGGCCAGGACGTCGGCGGCGAGGTCGCCGGCGCCGCCGACGACGGTGACCTTCGTGCAGCCGTCACGGCGGCACAGCGTCGCCAGGGCGTGCTCGAAGTCCTTCGGGCCCATGGTCAAGAACGCGCCGATGTGCCGCAGTTGCGCGACGCGTGCCTCGTGTTCCCGGCGCGAGGCCGCCGCACGGTGGCGGACCACCAACAGCGCGGCCGCCAGGGTTGCGGCCAGCAGGCCGAGCAGGAGCAGCAGGTGCTGCAGGAGCCACGTCAGCACGAGCAGCACCGCGATGATCACGGCCACGGCCAGGCCGAGCCGGAGAACGCCGTCGTTGCGGGCCTGCGCGCGGCGCTTGGCGCTGCTGCGGCGCCGGACTGGCCTGCGTGCCACGTGCTCCCCTTCTTCGGGCCGGGTTCCTGGCCGTGAGCGTAGGAGGAGGCGGTCGAGCGCCGCAGGCGGTCGTGGCCAACCGGCCGGATCGCGGCGGTCGGTGGCCGAACGGGCCTGGTTTCCCGGGGCGATCCCGCGATTCAGCCTCGGAGGCGCCTCCACCCTGGCATGTTCACCCTGAGCTTTCGGCCAGTCACCAGGGGTGTGGTGTGCAATACACCGTCAGCGCGTCCGCGCTACTCGCAATCATCGTCTTCGTTCGACTGCGGCGCCGCACCGAGGCCCGTTCCCGCTTCGACGAGACGGTCACCGTCGTCAGCGCCGTCACCCTCGGCGTCCTGATCGCCGCCACACCCCTGGGCACAGCTCTCAGCGACATCGTCGCCTCCTTCGCCGCCGCGACCCGCTGAGATCCGCCCCCTGAGGAAGAACGGCCGGATCAAGGTCAGGCCCGCCTCATCCCCGCCCGCGCGGGGATGGCCCCTTCGTCGCGCCCTGGGTGGAGCGGAGGATGACCTGCTACCCGCCCGCGCGGGGGAACTGACGGTCGTGGTGTCGGAGGGCCGTGGGAGCATGCGCCCGTACCACCACGCTCCTTGACACCTCCCCAGCAGCACCGAACAACAGCCGACCACCGCCATGGCGAACGCCGGCCACTCGGTACAGAACCAACCAGGCAACCCCGGAACCCCGCCTCGCCCACACGCCGAAGGGTTACCAGCCCGTCCCAGGAAAGGAAGTGACTTGATGTCGCTAATGTCCGAATCCCTGAAGCTTGCGAATTCCCGGCCCACCAGCGCATAACACCGCAGCTCAACAAGGCTGCTTCCCGCCCGCGCGGGGATGGTCCCTACTACGGGGACATGCTCGCCTCCCGGACGAACTGCTTCCCGCCCGCGCGGGGATGGTCCCGGCCACCGTCGCTGCTGGTCAGGCGCTACGGACTGCTCCCCGCCCGCGCGGGGATGGTCCCCCGGGGCGGCGCACGATGGTGCCGCGGGTCCACTGCTCCCCGCCCGCGCGGGGATGGTCCTTCGCCAAGAAGCCGAAGCCGAAAGCCAAGGAGCTGCTCCCCGCCCGCGCGGGGATGGTCCCCTCACCCAGCACATGCCGCCCGGCCTGGTCGGCTGCTCCCCGCCCGCGCGGGGATGGTCCCTAGCTTTCGCGCTGGCATTCCTGGGGATTGGACTGCTCCCCGCCCGCGCGGGGATGGTCCCGCCAGCCGCCGCCTGGGCTGGAGCGACGGCCCCTGCTCCCCGCCCGCGCGGGGATGGTCCCGCCCGGTGCGAAGCCCTGTTCGCCCACACCGGCTGCTCCCCGCCCGCGCGGGGATGGTCCCCGCCTGGGGACCCGGCCGAACTCGTCGATGAGCTGCTCCCCGCCCGCGCGGGGATGGTCCCTGTCCTTATAGGTAACTGTCCCGATCGGCATCCTGCTCCCCGCCCGCGCGGGGATGGTCCCGGGGCCTTGCCGCGCTGGATCAGCAGGACGCTCTGCTCCCCGCCCGCGCGGGGATGGTCCCGACGGCCCCGAGCTGTTCACGCTCGGCTCGGCCTGCTCCCCGCCCGCGCGGGGATGGTCCCTCGCGGTCGCCGCGCCGCTCGGTGGAGCGCCGCTGCTCCCCGCCCGCGCGGGGATGGTCCCGGAACCCGCATGAAGCCATCTGTACTCGTCGTCTGCTCCCCGCCCGCGCGGGGATGGTCCCGGCATCCGGGCGGCCAAGGCGAAGGTCGAGGACTGCTCCCCGCCCGCGCGGGGATGGTCCCCTGTACCGCTCCCGGCTGCGGGCGGACGCGGTCTGCTCCCCGCCCGCGCGGGGATGGTCCCACCGCGGCCCGCCTGCTCCTCGCCGCCGTGGCCTGCTCCCCGCCCGCGCGGGAATGGTCCCGACGGCGTGTGCCAGGTCCTGACGACGCATCGCTGCGCCCCGCGCCCGCGGGGATGGTCCCCGCCCAGGTGGTGCGGGAGGCGATCGAAGCCTGCTCCCCGCGCCCGCGGGGATGTTCCCGAGCGCTTCGCCCTGGCGGTGCTGGCCGGCCTCTGCTCCCCGCCCGCGCGGGGATGGTCCTCACAATGCGTGACCTTGAGGAGATGCGGAATCCTGCTCCCCGCCCGCGCGGGGATGGTCCCGACGGCCAGGCAGCCGCCCATCGTCCAGTTGGCTGCTCCCCGCGCCCGCGGGGATGGTCCCGTGGAGTTCGGCCTGGACGTCTCGACCGGCCAGCTGCTCTCGCGGCCGCGGAGGTCAGCCGGCTTCGCCAGGCCGGCGCATGGCTCTGTCCACGAGAACGGGTTCTGGCTCAACTTCCGTGGTGGCCCAGCAGCCAGGCTCATTAGCATCGGGCAGTCGGCAAGTCAGCGGCCTGTTCCCAGGACGGCGCAGTCGTGGCTGGCGTCGTTTCACGGAAGTTGAGCCAGAACCCGAGAACGGGCAGCGAATGTACACCGGTTTGGGAAGCAGGGGAGGCCCATGCGGGATTCGAAATGTTCACGGGTTTCGACAGCAGCACCGCCGTGGAGGGTTTGCTGTCGGGGGGTGCTCGCCGGCCGAGGGCGTCGGGTGTCTAGGGTCGCGTTCCATGACGAGGACCACGCCCCCGCGCCCACTCGATGTCGAGGGGCTCTTCCCGGAACTGGCCGCCTACCGCGGTACGACGACGCGCCTGCACCCGCGGCCGGGCAGGCCGGGGGTGTCGGACAGCTCGGTGGGCGGTCCGATGCTGTGGCCGGCGGACGAATCGTGGCCGGTGTGCGGCGAGGCCCACGGCCGCGGGCGAGGGCGCCGCCCGGCCGACATCCACCGCTACCGGCGGGTCCTGTCCGCCGCATGGGCCCGGGAGGAGAACCCGGGCCCCACGCAGGAGGAACGCGAACTGCTCGGTGAGCTGCGGCTGGAGCGCCGGTTCCACGAGGTGTCGGAGACGGATCCGCTGCCGATGATCGGCCTTGCCCAGCTGTACCGGCGGGATGTTCCGGACCTGCCGTCGGGGCAGGGCGACTGCGACCTGCTCCAGGTGTTCTGGTGCCCTTTCAACGCGCACGGGCCGGGCCGGTACGACCTGGAGCTGCACCTGCGCTGGCGGCGGTCCTGGGAGGTCGGCGTGGTGTTGGCGGTGCCCCCGCAGCCGCTGGTCGTCGGGTACGACGGGTTCGTACCCGAGCCCTGTGTCCTGCACCCGGAGCAGGTGGCCACGTACCCGTTCGCCGGCCTCCTGCCCGAGGCCCTCTGTGCCCGGATCGATGCCTGGGAGGAAGCCCTTGAAGAAGAGGCCGAGCAGTCGGCGGACGAGAACACGCCCGAGCCGGTCGGCTACCAGTACGACCTGTCCGTCCCGCCCGGCTGGCGCGTCGGCGGCTTCGCCTCCTGGCACGCCACAGACCCGTCCCCCATGGACTGCCAGACCTGCAGGACACCGATGCAGCTGCTGCTGACCATCGACAGCTCGGAGTGGGACGGCGGCAGCGGCAGCTGGAAGCCGACGGAGGACCGAGACCTTCCCGCCCACCGGCACGCCACACCCACCGGGGTCACCGTGGGCCGCTCCGGCGAACTCAACGTCTTCGCCTGCCCCACCGATCCCAACCATCCACACCGCTGGAGCGTCCAGTAGCTCGCAGAGAAACTGCAGAGCCGTCACGACGCCGCAGGTCGCGAAAGGGTCCTCTCCGCCAGCGCGGGGCAGTTGCGGTGGCTGCGGCGGTGCGCACTCGGGGGTCGGGGCCTTTCCGGCGTTGGAAGGGAATCGGGTTGAGCTGTGTTGTCCGCGGACAACATGGTGCCGGTGTGTGAGCTCGGGGCGAGCAGTTGTTGAGGGGCGATCAGGTCGGGGTGGGCCAGCGCGGGCCGTGGTCGGGGTCGCCGTGCCAGATCCACTGCCGGTCCGGGGTGACCGTCATGCCGTAGTCGTAGACCGTCGGCCGGCCGAGCTGCTCCCAGTGTGTCCAGGCGTTGTCCAGCAGGTCGGCGAGGTACCGGGGGCCGCCCTGGGTGCGGTAGACACCGTCGGGGGTGGCGGACAGGGTGGTCCAGGATGCGGCGTTGTCGTGGATCCAGGCGCTGGTGCCGTCCTGGTCGACGGCGGTGGTGATCGTCAGTTCGGGCAGGGCGACGCGCAGGTGGAAGAGCAGGCCCCAGTCGGTGCGCAGGTGTTCGGGGTTGCGGGTGGTGTGCTGTTCGGGGCCTGAGGGCGGGGTGTGGGTGCGGATGGCGGTGAAATCGTGGGGGCCTGCCGGGGTGGTGGTGCGGTCGGGCATGAACTGGGCGAGGCCTTGCATCCAGCCGGTGGCGTGGGTGTGGCCGGGGGCGACGGTGAGGGCGGTGTGGCCGAGGCGGCCCCAGGGGACGACGAGGCGTCCGCCCGGGCGGGTCTGCTCGATCCAGGCCCAGGGCACCCGTTCGACAGCGTAGGTGGCGATGACCCGGTCGTACGGGGCGCCGACCGGGTGGCCGTGGCTGCCGTCCCCGGCAATCGCTTCGACGTCCAGGTCGGCGGCCTTGAGTCGGGTGGCGCCGGCGGTGGCGAGGTCGGGGTCGACTTCGACGGTGGTCACCCGGCCCGGTCCGGCCCGGTGGGCGAGTAGGGCGGCGTTCCAGGCGGAGGGGCTGGTGCCGAGTTCGAGGACGCGCCGGCCGGGTTCGAGGCGGAGGGAGTCGAGCATGTCGACGACCAGGGCCTGGGCGGAGAGGCTGGAAGTGGGCAGGCCGTCGGTGATCTGGGTGACTGCGGCTTGGTGCGGGTCGCCGTACAGCAGTTCCAGCCAGCGGTCCGGGTTCGAGCCGCGGTCGACCGGCTGCCAGGCGTGGCCGTCCCAGTCCCACAGCCGCTCCGGGGCGAATTCGTCGCACGGGAGGCGGGCGACCGCGTCGCGGATCCACGGCGAACGCTGCGGCCACAGTCCGTCGGCCGCCATCTCCTCGTCCAGTCGCCGTCGGGCCTCGGCGGCCGCCTTGGCAGCGGCGCCATCGGCCGTGACCACTTGAGGCCCCTTTACTTCTTGTGCTTGCCGTCGCCGGGCGGCGGCGGGGGAACCTGACCGTCGGAGTTCCCCGGCGGAGGGGTCCCCTGCCCCGGATCCGGCGTCGGCTTCTCGTGCTCGCCCATCGCACTCCCCCTCCCTTGACAGCGGTCGGACGACCCGGCCGCTCACCGTCCCCATCCTCCCTCCGCCGCACACCGGACGGTAGTACGCGTCAGAACGTATGACGGATCAGTGAGTTGACGCCGACTCCGCGTACTTCGGGCCGCCCGGCGGCGGACACCGCCTCACACCGCCGTACCACCGTGCCCGGATGCACCCACAGCGCTCCTTGACTTCTGCATTCCTTGCACGGCCGAACAGGGCAGAGGAATGGCAGAGCCGTCGCAACATCGCAGGTCGCGAGGTCGTCCCCGCGCGAACGAGGGTCAGGGGGCCGATGGCCGCCGGCCGCGACGGGCGTGCACATCCCCCCGCGACTCGGCGAGTCCCATCCCTCCCAACCCCTGGAGGCCATGTTGATGCCCCGTCAAACTACTTGCTCCACAGGCTAGTTGGAGAGAAAAGCGTCCTGCCGACACGCGCGCCACGCGGACCGGTCGCCGGCCGGGGGGCTCCGGGCTCTGCTCACTCTGCTGATCTTGGCCGCCACCGCGCTGCTGGCAGGTCCGGTGTCCACCGCTGCGGCGGTCGGCAGCGAGGCGGACGCGTTCCACATCGGAGCCGACGGCGGCCTGTGGAGCTCCGCGTCGGACGGCTCACTGTACGAGTACTGCGCGGACTACCCGATCTCCGCGCCGTTCGCGATCAGCAGCCCGGCCAGTGCCCAACCCGGCGGCCGGATCGCCGCTGCCTGGTCAGGCACCCAGCTGACACTGGTCACCACCGCCTGGACGGGCTCGGAGAGCTGCGGATGCAGGTCCATGCACCGCTGCCACGGTTCCCACTCGAACCAGTCCTCGTCGGCATGCGGATCCCTGATCTCGATACAGCCGTGGATGTCGGTGCCCATGGCCGTGAGGCCGGGGCGCGGACCAACGCGCCAGCCGGCCCATTTCTCCCGGGTAGGCTCACCTCCGCGCCCGCCCTGCCCTGGGATTCACCAAAATCCGGCCAGGGTCGAATCGGCTGACCGTCGACAGGAGGCGACTGGGCGGTGAACTTGCTCCCCTGCGCGTATTGCGGTTCGATGCCGTACCGAAGGGGGCAAGGCCCACCAGCACCTGAGACAAGGCGAGTTCAACCTGGGCCGGGTAGGTCGACGGTTCGCTGTTGGATCGGCGTGTCTGGGCCGTAGCCTGTCCCTCTGGGTTGATCGGCTCGGCGGGGGTGCCGTGACCGGGGGGAGGGCTATGGACGAGAGCGGTCGGGCGGCAAGGGGTCCTGTCTCCGAACAACCGGTGTCCGGGGGCGATGCGGCACGGGTGGCGGCAGGTCCGCCGCCCCCTCCCCTGCGGTTGGCGCCGCTCCACCCTCCACGGCCCGCAGCTCCTTCGCCTTCGGCTCCGCAGGTGCGCATGCCTCCGGGCCGGCCGCGCTGGTGGCGGCGCAGGCGACGGGCCGTCGCGGCCGGACTGCTCACGCTGGCGATGCTGCTCATCGCGTTGGCTTACGCCGCGGCTCAAGCTGCTCGGGACGGCGGATCGGTGGCGCTCATCGAGGTCTTCCACCATCCGCTGTCGTACGGCGCCGCGGTGCTGGTGCTGATCGTCCTCGCCGTCCTGATCGGGTTCCGTTCCCGGGGGACCAGGACGCTGCTGCTGGTCCCGATCCTCGGCTGCGCGCTGCTGGTCTCGCCCTTCGCGCTGCTCGCCTTCGGCAGCATGCCGCACAAGACCGCGGACCGGCCGGCTCCCGGTCGGTCCGACCGCAGCCTGGTGGTCCACGAGGGCACCGCGGTGATCGATCCGCTCTGGTGGGTCTCGGTGGACGCCGGCTCCGGCCTGACCGCACGGCGGTGGCCGGTCGGCTACTTCAACGGCGACGCCCCCGACAACGCGCTGGCCTCGGTGCAGTGGGACGGACCCGACCGGATCAAGCTGGCCACCGAGGGCGGCGAGGTGTTCGTGGTGGCCCTCGACCCGGAGAGCGGACGGCCCGAGCGCCAGGTACGGGTGGGCTGAAGGCTCGATGTGGACGCGATGCTCCAGCCGACTCGGCGGAGCCGGATGCCGGGACAGCCCTGGGGAGCCGCCCGGCCGATCGTGTGACTGTCGTTGGTCCGGGTGTGGGTGGGGGACGCGGGCGCGAGGGGCGCGCCTCTTCCGACCGCACCCCGAGAGCGAAACCCACGACGATCGTCTCCCCGCGACGCGCGCTCTCCGCTGACGAGCGATGATCACATGCGGCCGTCCTGACAACCGGTTCTCCGCTCCTGGAGCGGGACGGACCGGGTTTCCGGGCGGCGTCGGGTCTCTGGTCGGCGCCGCTTCGGGTAGGGGGCGCCGGGCGGGGCGGCCCCCGGTGTGGGGGGCGGATCGGGCCGGGGCGTGCTGGGTGGGTGCAGAAGACGGGTGGGGCGAATTTTCCGGTCGGGGGTCTCGGCGGTGGGGCGCGGCTCAACGCGACGTGGCCGTTCGGTGTGCTCGTGGTGGAGGCCGGGCGGGTGCGGCTGAGGATCCGTCCGTTCGGCGTGTTCGGGCGGGTCTTCGGGGCGCGGCCGCTGGAGGGCACGCCGGCGGAGGTGGTGGAGGTCTTCCCGTGCCGCGGTCGGCTGGGGACGTCCGGGGTCGGGCTGCGGACCGCCGGGGGCGAGCGCTACTACTTCTGGACGGGTGCCGGCGCGGAGGTCCTCGACGCCTGCCGCCGCGAGGGGTTCGCGGTGTCGGCCGAGGTGCGGCGGATGTGACGGCCGGGCCGCGGGCGCTCGGGCGGCCGCGTCGGGGGCGGGGGCGGGGTGCCGTTCCGCGCTAGCCTTCTCGACGGGCGCCTTCCGCGGGTGGGGCGCCGGGTGGGGACGCCCGGTCCCGGTGGTCCCCGAGCGATGGAAGTCCGGGGTGTGCGGTGGGAAGCGTGGTCGGGGAGTCGCCGGAGCCGGTGCGGTTGCGGGGGCACCAGGAGGAGGCGGTGGCGGCGGTCGTGCGAGGTCTGACGCCGCGTCCGGGGCAGGTGGCCGCGGCGGGACTCCGGGTGACCGTGCAGATGGCGACCGGTACGGGGAAGTCGTACGTGGGTGCGGTGGCCGGTCAGCGGTTGGCGCCGCACGGGGTGGTGCTGGTGGTGGTGCCGACGCTGGACCTGCTGGTGCAGACGGTCGGGGCGTGGCGCCGGGCGGGGCGCCGGGGGCGGATGGCGGCGGTGTGTTCGCTGGCGGACGGCGAGTTGCCGCCGGGGGTGCCGGGCAGCACTTCGCCGTTGCGGGTGGGGCGGTGGATCGGTGCGGCCGGGGCCGGGCGCCGGCCGTTGACGCTGTTCTGCACGTACGCGTCGGCGGGGGTGGTGGCGGACGCGTACGCGTTGTGGGCGGAGGTGGTGGGCGAGGTGCTGCCGGAGCTGGGCTTGATGGTGTGCGACGAGGCGCACCGGTCGTCCGGGTCGGCGGAGAAGTCGTGGACGGTGGTGCACCACCAGGAGGAGATCCCTGCGGCGGGCCGGCTCTACATGACGGCCACGCCGCGGATCTGGCTGCCGCCGAAGGAGCGGCGCGGCGGCAGCGCGGGGCCCGGGGAGGGCCGGGGGGCGTTCCGGCCGTTGCCGGAGGAGTTGGCCGTCTCCATGGACGACCGGCGGGTGTTCGGGCCGCAGGTGTTCACGCTGGGGTTGGCGGAGGCGATCGAGCGGGGGCTGGTCGCGCCGTTCGAGGTGGTCGTGCTGGAGTTGCGCGACCCGCTGGCGGACCGCGAGGCCGCGGGGGCGCAGCCGGTGCCGTGGGGGCCGGGTGCGGGCGAGTCGCCGGACGGGTCGGAGGACGAGGTGCCGGTGGAGCGCCTGGCGGCGATCCAGGCGGGGTTGTTGAAAGTATGCGTGGAGGAGGGCCTGGAGCGGGTGATCACCTTCCACCACCGGACGCTGGAGGCGCGGTTCTTCTCCGAGACGCTGAACCAGACCTGTGAGCGGCTGCACGCCGGGGCGCCCGGTGACTACCCGGCGGAGGTGTGGGCGCAGTGGCTCTCCGGGGAGCACCCGGTGGAGTACCGGAAGGAGGTGCTGAGCGACTACGGGGGCGGGCTCGCGGCGGACGGGCTGCGGATCCGGGTGATCTCCAACTGCCTGGTGCTGGGTGAGGGCGTCGACATGCCGGACGCTTCGGTGGCGCTGGTGAACGGCAGCGGCAGCATGGTGAAGGTCGTTCAGCAGATCGGCCGGGTGCTGCGGATGGAGCCGGGCGGGGGGAAGCTCGCGCGGCTGGTGGTGCCGGTCTTCCTCGGCCCCGAGGAGGAGCCGGGCGACGTCCTCGGGTCGAACTCCTACGGGCCGCTGGTGCGGGTGCTGACCGCGATCCGCTCGTACGACGCCCGGATGCTGGAGGCCCTGGCGGTGCCGCAGCGCGGTGGCCGGCGCACGGGCGGGCGCAGCGCGGAGGCGGTCGTTGCGGCGGGAGCGGCGGGTGCGGGGTCGGGCGTGGGTGCGGGTGGTTCGGGGCCGGGTGGGGTGGGGGCGTTCACGCTGCCGGTGCGGTTCCGGAGCAAGGTGGATGACGACGTGTTGGCGCTGTTCGTCTCCACCCAGGTGTTCCGGAGCGAGGGCGCGCGGTGGCAGGAGGGGCTGCTGCACTGCCGGGAGTGGTTCGAGGAGACGGGCGCGCTGGACGTTCCCTACGACCGGACGGTGGGTGAGCGGGGTGCGTTCCCGCTCGGGAAGTGGGTCTCCGACCGGCGTCACGAGCGGGCCTCGGGTGCCATGCCGGAGCACCGGGTGGCGCTGCTGGACGCCTTGGGGATGGTCTGGTCGGTGCCGGACGCCAGGTTCGGGGCCGGGCTCGCGTGGGCCCGGCGGTGGGCCGCGGAGCACGGCGGGTCGCTGGCGGCGCCGGTGCGGGCGTCGATCGGCGGCTACCCGATCGGGTCCTGGCTGGCGTCGCTGCGGGCGCGGGCGGCGCTGCCGGCGGGGGCGGGCGGGGCGCTGGCCGCTGAGCGGCGGGCGCTGCTGGAGGCGATCGACCCGTGGTGGGCGCCGGTCTGGCCGATCGCCTGGCAGCGGGCGTACGCGGCGGCCCGGATGTGGTGGCTGGCGTCGGACGGGCGGGTCGACTGGGCGGCGCTGCCGGTGGGGACGGTGTTCGAGGGCGAGCGCCTGGGTCGGTGGGTCGCGGCGCAGCGCGGTGCCTGGTCGGAGTTGGCGCAGGAGCAGCGGGAGTTGCTGGCCGCGCTGGGCGTGGCCGGGGATCCGGGGGCGGTCGGGGCGGTGGGGTCGGGGCGGGCGGCGGGCCCGCGGCTGTCGCAGGCGGACCGGTTCGCCCGGCACCTGGCGGCGTTGGCCGCCTTCGCGGCCCGGGAGGGGCACGTGCGGGTGCCCCGGCAGCACCGGGAGGTGGTGGAGCGGATGGTGGTCGGGGCGGACGGCGCGGAGGTGGTGGAGCGGGCCGAGGTCGGGCTCGGGGCCTGGTTGAGCAACGTCCGGGCCAGGAGGGCGAAGTTGGGCGCGGAGCAGCGGGCGCGGCTCGCCGAGCAGGGCGTCGGGTGGGCCTGAACGGGGGCCCGGAGGGGGACGGCGAGCGGGGGCTTCGAGGACGTCGGGGCCGGGGCGTCCGGGGCGACCGGCCGTCGGTGGCGTCCTCCCCCGGGGAGCGGAGCAGGGCGTGGCGGGGCCGGTGGGAGGGTGCCTCGTCGGTGTCGTGGTCCATCGCCCCGGGACGGGCCACCAGGCCACCGGGCCCCCGGGAGTCGGGGCGGGTCCGGGCTGCTGGCAGGATGGCCGGATGGACGACATCACCGCTCCCTCCCGGGCCGACCGGGTCCGGTTGTACCTCGACACGCTGCGGGCCCGGATGGATCCCGAGGAGTTCCGGGTGCTGGGCCGGCTGCTGCGCGGTGCGGTGGCCTCGCTGGCGGCGCCCGAGGTGGAGTACGTCATCGAGGTCGGGGAGGCGGACCGGGCGTTGCTGACCCCGCAGGTGCGCGACGAGTTGCTGGCGGTGCTGTCGATCGTGGCGACCGGCACGCTGGAGCACCAGTTGGTCGATCTCGGCGACGGCGCGCTGACCGTGCTGGACACCGCGGCGGCGAACAGTCCGGAGGCGGTCGGGCGGATGCGGGAGTGGGCGGCCCGGCAGCGGGACGGCCGGGCCGCGGGCTGACTGCTCCCCCGGCGGAGCGCCCGACGCATGACGCCCCCGGGACGCGGTCAGCGCGAGACGCGGGGCGCCGGTCGTCCGGACGACGGCGGCGGGCAGCTGGGCGGCGACGAGCAGGGCGGGACCCTGCGGGAGGCCGAGGGCGAGCAGGAGAGCGGGCAACAGAACGACGGCCTGCAGGACAGCCGCGACGGCGGAACACGGTCAGCGCGGCGGGCGGGACGTCCGGATGGCGGCGACGGCCGGCAGTTGAGCGGCTAGCAAGGTGAGGGCCCAGGCGCGCCCCTGCGGGAGAGCGTGGGCGAGCGGAGAGCAGACAGCAGACAGCAGACAGCAGACAGCAGACAGCAGACAGCAGAGCGATGGTCTGCAGGACAGGCGGAACGCGGGCGACACGGAACGCGGGCGACACGGAACGCGGGCGACGAGCAGGGCGGCCCAGAGCGGGCCCTGCGGGAGGGCTGTGACGGCGGGGTGTGGGGTGATGCTGCGGCTTGTTTCGGGTGCGGGCCCGGCGCGGTGGCAAGGGCAGGCGGGTCAGGGCGGCGAGGGCATGCAGCGGCGGGGCGGCCGTGTAGCCCGTGGGGCCGCCCGCCGGGGACGATGACGGGGTTGGTGATCTTGTCTTCGGTCACTTGGACGGTCCGGCGGAGGACCGCGGGGACGGTGGCCGGGACGTACCGGGACCGGTGCCGGGCCGGTTGCCGCCGTCGCCCCTCCCCCGGGCCGGTCGGTCGGGGAGGGAGGGGCGGGGGCCGGGTCAGGCCGGGAGGTCGGTCTCGGTGGCGAGCATGTCGGCGATGCTCTGGCGGCGGCGGACGAGGCGGGCCTCGGGGCCGTCGACGAGGACCTCGGGGATCAGCGGGCGGGAGTTGTAGGTGGAGGACATGCTCGCGCCGTAGGCGCCCGCGTCGTGGAAGACCAGGAGGTCGCCGGTTTCGGTGCGCGGCAGCGGGACGGAGTGGACCAGGCCGCCCTCGGACTGGGTGAAGACGTCGCCGGACTCGCAGAGCGGACCGGCCACGACGGTGTCCACCGGGTCGGTGGTGCGGGGTTCGCCGCTGTCGCCGTCGAGGACGGAGATCCGGTGGTTGCTGCCGTACATGGCGGGCCGCATCAGGTCGTTGAAACCGGCGTCGGAGAGGACGAACCAGTTGCTGCCGACCGCCTTCTGGGCGCGGACCTCGGCGGTCAGCACGCCGGAGCCGGCGACCAGGAAGCGGCCGGGTTCGATCTCCAGCCGGACGGGGTGGCCGAGGCGGTCGGCGAGTTCGCGGCGGGCGGAGTCCCAGAGCCGGAAGTAGCGGTCGGTGTCGACTTCCTGCTCGCCGGGGCCGTAGGGGACGGAGAGGCCGCCGCCGGCGGAGATGGCGCGCACGTCGCGGCCGGTGACCAGGACCTGCTTGACCATGGTTTCGCAGACGTTCTCCAGGTGGCCGTAGTCCACGCCGGAGCCGATGTGCATGTGCAGGCCGATCAGGTCCAGGCCGTGGCGGTCGACGAGTTCGAGGCTCTCGTCCAGGTGCTCGTGCCAGATGCCGTGCTTGCTGTGCTCGCCGCCGGTGTTGGTCTTGCGGCTGTGGCCGTGGCCGAAGCCGGGGTTGACCCGGATCCAGACGGGGTGGCCGGGCGAGAGGCGGCCGATCTGGTCGAGCATCTGCGGGGAGCCGGCGTTGACCGGGACGCCGAGTTCGACGACGCGGCGCAGGGCGCTGCGGCTGAGCAGGTCGGCGGTGAGGACGACGGGTTCGTCCGGGCCGCCGACCTGGTAGCCGGCCAGCAGGGCCCGTTCGAGTTCTCCTTCGGAGACGGCGTCGACCAGGACGCCCTCCTCGCGCATGAGGCGCAGGATGTGGATGTTGGAGCACGCCTTCTGCGCGAAGCGGATCACGTCGAAGGAGCGCAGTTTGGCGATCTGGTCGCGGATGGTCTGCGCGTCGTACGCCCACAGCGGGGTGCCGTGTTCGGCGGCGAGGGCCGCGAGGCAGGGGCCGTCGATGGCACCGGGCAGGGCGGGCTGCCCGGTGGGGGCGTCAGCAGGGGAGGTCATGGTGGGTCTTCAGTCCTTCTCACCGATCATCAGCTCGATCCCCGGATCATCCTCCAAAGCGCGCGGGGGCCGCCGGGTTGCCCGAACCACGGACAGATGATCTTCGTGGGGCGGGTCGGAACGGCCGGGGCGGCGGGGACCGGGTGCCGGCGCACCCGGCCCCCGCCGGGTCGGAGCGGGGTCAGGCCGCGGCCGGGGCGGGCTCGGTGGTGGTGCGGCCGCGGAGCTGGACCCGGGTGATCTCGGCGACGCGGCGGCCGAGGGCTTCGGCGGTGCGCAGGTCGGAGGCGGTGGGGGTGAGTTCGGGGCTCTGGTCGTTGTTGGACTGGGACATGGCTCCGAGCCAGCTGCCGAGGCGGTTGAGGTCCTCGGCGCTGCCGGTGGAGGTGTTCCAGCCGCCGTACTCGGCCAGGCCGACCCAGATCATGCCGTGCTGGGCGGCGAACAGCGCGATGTCGGTCAGCGTGTGCAGCTTGTCGCCAGCCATGTTGCCGCTGTTGGTGAAGCCGGCGCCGATCTTGTCCTTCCAGCGCATGCCGTCGCCCCAGACCTGCGAGGTGGCCTCGACGAAGGTCCGGAAGACGGCGCTGGAGCCGCCCATGTAGGTGGGCGAGCCGAAGACGATCGCGTCGGCCTCGTCGAGGGCGCGCCACAGTTCGTCGTCCAGTTCGGTCAGCGGGAGCAGCCGCACCTCGGTGCCCTCGACCTTGCCCGCGCCCGCGGCGACCGCCTCGGCCTGCTTGGCGGTGTGGCCGTACCCGCTGTGGTAGGCGACGGCGATTCGAGCCTGCATGATCACTCCCCAAGTGAGTCACAAGAAAGCTATCCAGAAAGCTTTCCGCTGAGATTGAACATAGCCCCTCCCCCGCCGGACGGGCAACAGCGGAGGCCGGGGCGCGTCCGGCCCCTCGGCGCGGCCGTGCGCTGGGCTACCCTGGAGGGCCCGACTCGGCGAGCGCGCCGTGGCGACGGAAGGAGGGGGCGGCCGTGTCCGGACCGGACCACGTCGACGAGATCATCACCGCCTGGCACGTCCAGCTGCCCGAGATCGCGGGCCTGCCCCTGGAGTTGGCCAAGCGCAGCGCGCTGCTGACCGCCGCCTTCGACGAGGTCGCCGCCCGGGAGCTGGAGCGGCTGGGGCTGACCCAGGCCGAGTACGGGATGCTCGCGGTGCTGCGCCGGGCGGGCGAGCCCTACCGGCTCAGGCCCACCGAGCTGACCGGCGCCCTGCTGCTGTCCTCCGGCGGCACCAGCAACGTCCTCAAGCGGCTCGGCGCCGCCGGGCTGGTCTCCCGCGAGGCCGACACCGGTGACGGCCGCAGCTCCTGGGTCCGCCTGACGCCCCGGGGCGTGGAGAGCGCCGAGGCGGCCGTGCGCGCGGTCACCGCCGCGCACGCCGGCATCGTCGCCCGGATCCCCGCGGCGACGGCGGAACTGCTCAACACCGTCCTCAAGGACGTCCTGGCCGCCGTCGAGGAGGGCGTGCTGGTCCGCCGCTGAGGCCGGTCCGGAGCGGCCCCGCTCCCGGCCGGGGTCAGCGGGCTGCCCGGAGGACGGTTTCGGCGACCTCGGTGCGGGCGTGCAGGACGGTGCGCCCGGCCCGGTGCGAGGTGACGAACCCGGCCTCGCGCAGGGCGGTGAGGTTCTCGGAGACGTGGGCCGGGGAGAAGCCGGTGCGGCGGGCCAGTTCGGCGGTGGCGGCGGGGATGTCCAGCTCGACCAGCAGCCGGGTGCGGGCCCGGCCCAGGACGGCGGCCAGCGCGTCGGTGGCGGGGGCGGTGCGCGGCTCCCAGAGCCGGCCGGTGCCGCGGGCCCGGTAGGCCAGTTGCGGCGGGTCGGGCGGGGCGATCCGGGTGGACAGGCCCGGGCCCTTGAAGGCGGTGGGGACCAGCAGCAGTCCGCCCCCGGCGGCGTGCCGGGCCAGGGTCCGGGCCCGGCGGGCCAGGTGCAGCCCGGTTCCGTCCCAACTGACCTGCGGGTGCAGGGTGTTGAGCAGGCGGTCGGTGCCGTGCCGGGCGGCCTGCCGGGCCCGGTGGAAGACGTCCGCCTCCAGCAGCGCCCGGATCCGCGGCCAGTACGGGGCGAGCGCCAGTTCCCAGTACCGCTCGGCCTCCCGCAGCAGGTGCGGCAGCCGGGCGGCCGGGTCGGCGTGCAGGGCGCGCGCCCGGGGGCCGGCGCCGCCCCGGTGGTGGCGCAGGTGGTCGAGGTCGGCGCGGATCCGCTCGGCGGGGGTGGCGGCGATCGCCGCCAGTTCCTCCGCCAGGGTCGGGGCCGGTCCGGCGGGCGCGGGGTTGAGGAAGTCCGGCACGTACCCGCTGTCGGGCGGGAGCAGCTCGGCCAGCCAGCCGCGGTCGAGTCCGGCGGCGGCCGTCCGGGGGCGCACCTGCGCCAGCCAGCTGCGGTGCACCCGGTCCGCCGTGCCGGAGGCCGACAGGCGGTGGCCGGTGGTGAGCTGCCACATCGGCGAGACCGCGAACCGGACCCGGGCCACGTCCCGGGCCGGGAAGAGCAGTTCGGCCACCGCACCCCTCCCCGCTCCGGACCGGACCGGACCGGATTCGGGCATTCCCGAATCGATGGCCGCCACTGTAGCGGGCGGACGACCATTCCCGGCATGGACTCTCTCCCCTCCCCCGTCCCGCCGTCCCCGGCCGCGCGGGTGGTCGACGCCGCCGCGGCGGGCACCTGGACCCTGGGCGACCTGACCGTCAACCGGGTCGGCTTCGGCGCGATGCGGCTGGCCCAGCGCGGCCCGGCGCTGGTGCCCGGCGCGCTGCCCCGCGACCGCGCCCAGGCGGTCGGCGTGCTGCGCCGGGCCGTCGAGCTCGGCGTGAACCACATCGACACCGCCGCCTTCTACTTCTCGCCGCTCCGCTCGGCCAACGAACTGATCAACCGGGCGCTGTCCCCGTACCCCGACGACCTGGTGATCGCCACCAAGGTCGGGCAGCCCCGGGACCCGTCGGGGGCGTGGCTGCCGCACGCCCGCCCGGAGCAGCTGCGCGGCCTGGTCGAGGAGAACCTGCGCCAGCTCGGCCGCGACCACCTGGACCTGGTCAACCTCCGGGTGGTGGGTGGCGGTTCGGTCGCCGAGCGGTTCGGCGCGCTGGCTGAGCTGCGCACCGCCGGGTTGGTCCGGCAGCTGGGCCTGTCCAACGTCCTGCCGCACCAGCTGGCCGAGGCCCGGGCCGTCGCGCCGGTGGTGTGCGTGCAGAACATGTACGGCCTGGGGGTGCGGCCCGAGCAGGACGCGTTCGTCGACCTGTGCGGCGAGCAGGGCGTGGCCTTCGTCCCGTTCTACGCGCTCGCGGGCCGGGACGGGCAGTACGGGGTGGGCGGGCGGGCGGCGGACGGGCCGCAGGAGGCAGGCGGCCGGCCGGGGGCGGACGGGCGGCCGGGGGCGGGTGGTGGTGGGCCTGCCGGGGTGCTGGAGGTGGCCCGGGCGCACGGGGTCTCTCCCGCGCAGGTCCGCCTGGCCTGGACGCTGCACCGCGGTCCGCACGTGCTGGCCATCCCGGGCACCGGGGACCCGGAGCACCTGGTGGCCAACGTCGCGGCCGGCGCGCTGCGGCTGTCCGCGGCCGAGCTCGGCCGGCTCGACGCGCTCCACCGGGGGTGAGCGGCCGCGACTGCGGCGAGTGAGGCAGTGCGCGGCGGGCGGGCGGAGCGGGGCGGGCGCCTGCGCGGACCGGCTCCACCGCTCCGGCGGTTCGGCCGTGGCGTTCACCGCGGTCGGCCGGCCGGTGTCCGGGTACGGCGCGGGCGCGGCGGGCGTGTCGGTGTGCCGCCCGCGCTCCCCCGGCTGCCGGGTCCGCTCCGGTGCGCGGAACCACTGCCCCCGGGCGGTGGACGCCCCGGCCGGTGGGGGGGTGGGAGCGGGCGGGCGTGCAGCAGTCGTCCGGATCCTCGACGGCGCACGGGACGTGCTCCCCTCCGCCCGGCCGAGCGGTTCGCGGCCGGTGGCAGCGGCCGGGCGGGAGGTCGGGAGCCGGGTGGCCGTCGGAGGTTCAGGCCCGGGCGCCGACCGGGCGGCGGGCGAACCAGTCGATGGTCTGCGCCAGGCCGCGGTCGGTGTCGACGGCGGGCTGCCAGCCGAGGGCGGTGCGGGCCAGGGTGATGTCGGGGCGGCGCCTGGCGGGGTCGTCGCCGGGGCGGCCGACGAACTCGACCGGGGAGGCGGAGTCGCACAGGTCCCGGATCCGGTGGGCGAGTTCGAGGATGGTCAGCTCCGCGGGGTTGCCGAGGTTGATCGGGCCGGGGTGCCCGGTGGCGGCCGCGGCCAGGATGCCGGCGACGGTGTCGTCGACGTGGCACAGCGAGCGGGTCTGGCTGCCGTCCCCGGCGACGGTGAGCGGCCGGCCCGCCAGCGCCTGGGTGATGAAGGCGGGCACGGCGCGCCCGTCGGTGGGGCGCATCCGCGGGCCGTAGGTGTTGAACAGCCGGACGATGACGGTGTCGGTGCCGCGGGCGGTGCGGTAGGCGGTGGTGAGCGCCTCGGCGTAGCGCTTGGCCTCGTCGTACTGGCTGCGCGGGCCGATCGGGTTGACGTTGCCCCAGTACGTCTCGGGCTGCGGGTGGACCAGCGGGTCGCCGTAGACCTCGGAGGTGGAGGTGAGCAGGAAGCGGGCGCCCTTGCGGCGGGCGAGTTCGAGCGCGTGCTGGGTGCCGTGGGAGCCGGCCCGGAGGGTCTCGACGGGGTGGCGGGCGTAGTCGTGCGGGGAGGCGGGCGAGGCGAGGTGGACGACCAGGTCCACCGGCCCTTCGACGTCGAAGGGCTCGCAGACGTCGTGCCGGCGGAAGGTGAAACCGGGGTCGTCGGCGCGGTCGGCGAGGTTGTCGAGGCTGCCGGTGAGCAGGTTGTCGACGCACACCACCTCGGTGCCGGCGGCGCGCAGCCGGTCGCACAGGTGCGAGCCGACGAAGCCCGCGCCGCCGGTGACCACCGCGCGGCGGACGTGGGGCAGGGGCCGGGAGTCGGGTGCGGGTGCCATGGTCAGGACTCCTCGATCGAGCGGCCGGTGCGGGCGAGGAAGACGTCGTCCAGGGTGGGGCGGTGCAGGGCGATGGTGGCGGTGGCGATGTCCGCCCCGGCCAGTGCCCGCATGATCTGCGGCATCGCGCTCTCCCCGGCGTCGACGGACAGCCGCAGGGCGCCGTCCCCGCGCTCCTCGGCGGTGCGGACGCACTCCTGGGCGGCGAGCACCTCGACGGCCTTGGGGGCCAGGTGGGGTTCGGCGACGGTGACGGTGACCACCTCGCCGGCGATGGAGCGCTTGAGCTCGGCCGGGGTGCCCTCGGCGACCTTGGCGCCGCCGTCGACGATGGCGATCCGGTCGCAGAGCGCGTCGGCCTCGTCCAGGTAGTGGGTGGTCAGGAACACCGTCATGCCCGCGTCGCGCAGCCGGCGGACCTCGGCCCACAGCCGGGCCCGGGCGGCGGGGTCGAGGCCGGAGGTGGGCTCGTCCAGGAACAGCACGGTGGGGCGGTGGACCACGCCGAGGGCGATGTCGAGCCGGCGGCGCTGGCCGCCCGAGTAGCCGCGGCAGGGGCGGTCGGCGTACTCGGCGAGGTCGAAGGAGTCGACGGCGGCGGCGGCCCGGGCCTGCGCCTCGGTCTTGTCCAGGCCGTGCATCCTGGCCTGCAGCACGAGTTCCTCACGGGCCGTCACCTCGTCCCAGGTGCCGCCGCCCTGGGCGACGTAGCCGATGGCGCGCCGGACGTCGGCGGGGCGGGCCATCAGGTCGGCGCCCGCCACGGTGGCCCGGCCGCCGTCGGGCGGGAGCAGGGTGGCGAGCATCCGCAGGGTGGTGGTCTTGCCGGCGCCGTTGGGGCCGAGGAGTCCGAAGATCTCGCCCTCGGCCACCTGCAGGTCCAGTCCGGCCACGGCGTCCACGGTGGTGGTCCGGCCGCGGCGGCCGGTCCGGTAGGACTTGCGCAGTGCGCTGGTCTCGATCATCGGGGTCCTTCTGCTGGGGGGTCGGGGAGGGGTTCAGCGGACGGTGCGGGCGAAGCGGCGGGCGGACCAGAGCAGCGCGGCGAGGGCGACGACCGCCATCAGGGCGAGGCTGCGCCAGACCGCCGGGTCGTCCGGGTGGCCGGTGAACAGCGCGCGCATGCCGGTCACGGCCCAGCTGAACGGGTTCCAGTCGGAGACCCGGCGCAGCCACAGCGGGGCCAGCGCGAGCGGCAGCAGGGTGCCGGAGAGCAGCATCAGCGGCTGGGCGAGGTTGTTGACCAGTTGGCCCAGCACGTCCGGGTTGCCGACCTTGAGCGCCAGGCCGTAGGAGACCGCGGAACTGGTCAGCGAGATCAGCGCGAGCAGCAGGTAGGCCAGCAGCAGGTCGGGGACCCGCACCAGCAGGCCGAGCGGGGTCGCCAGCACGATGAGCACGGCCGCCTGGACGGCCAGCACCACCACGTCCCGCAGCGAGCGGCCGAGCAGCAGCGCGACCCGGCTGACCGGGGTGACCCGGGCCCGCTCGATCACGCCGGAGCCGAGTTCGGCCAGCAGGCCGAAGCCGACGTACAGGCCGCCGCCCAGGGCGAGCGCGACGAGCATGCCGGGCACGTAGATCCGGTAGGCGTCGGCCATCGTGCCCGCGCCCATCGGGGCCAGGGCGGGCTTGAGCAGCGGCGCGAACAGGGCGAGGTAGACGACGGGTTGGGCGACGCCGAGGAAGATCTGCAGCGGGGAGCGGGACATCAGCAGCAGGTGCCGCTGGAACACCAGCCAGGTGTCGCGGAGGGGCTTGGGGGTCTTCACGGGTGGGCGTTTCCTGTTCGGGACGGGGAGGGCGGCGGGGCGGGGCGGGGAAATCGGGGGCGGGCCGGGAGCAGGGTCTCCAGGTGGTCGGCGGCCGCGGGTGCGCCGCCGGCGGCGGCGAAGGACTCCTGGACCCGGCGGGCCGCGGCGGCGTGGGCGGGGTCGTCCAGGACGGCGAGCAGTTCCGCGCGCAGTTGCTGCGGGCTCGCGTGCGCGAACCGGACCCGGCGGCCGGCCCCGGCGGCGGCGACCTGGGCGGCGTTGATCGGCTGGTCGCCCTTGATCGGGGCGACCAGCAGCGGCACGCCGTGGGCGAGCGCCTCGCAGACGGTGTTCAGGCCGCCGTGGCTGACCACCGCGTCCAGCCTCGGCATCAGTTCGAGGACCGGGACCCGGGGCCGGACCAGGACGTGCGCGGGCGGGTCGGCCACCGTGCCGTCCGGGGCGGCGATCACCGCCTGCAGGCGGTCGCCGAGCGGGCGCAGCGCCTCGACCATCCGGGCGTGGAAGTCGGCGGCGAGGTCCAGGGACAGCGTGCCGACGGTGACCAGCACCTGGCGGCGGGCCGGGTCGAGCCACTCCCAGGGGAAGGCCCGGTCGGGTTCCCGCGCGGCCAGGGCCGGGCCGACCAGCACCGCGTTGTCCGGCCGGGCCAGCGGGCCGGTCAGGGCGGTGCCGGTGAAGCCGATCAGCAGGTGCGGGGAGAAGCGCAGGTCGTGCGCGGGCGCGCCGGGCAGTCCGGCGGCGGTCCACATCGCGGCCATCCGCCCCTCGATCCACTCCTCCACCCGGGGGACGGCGGTGCGGTACGGGCGGGTCAGCTCCATCGTGGTGGGCGCGAGCGACGCCCAGGGCAGGCCGGCGCGGTGCGCGGCGAGGGCGCCGGCCACGGCGTGCTGGTCGACGGCCAGGACGTCCGGGCGGAAGGCGGCCACCGCGCGCTCGATGCCGGGCAGGGTGTGCCGGGCGTGCGGGACGATGTAGCCGTCCCAGCGCGACCTGGCTGCCGCCAGCCCCCGGTCGGCCTGCCCCCGGTGCGCGCGCAGCGGGATCGGGGCGATCGGCGTGTCCGGCCCGAGCAGCGGCCGCAGGAACGCTTCGGAGCCGGCCCACAGCACCTGGTGGCCGCGCGCGAGCAGTTCGCGGGAGACGGCGGCGAGCGGGTGCACGTGTCCGAACAGCGGCAGCGAGACGAAGAGGAACCGCCCGCGCGGGGGTCGGCCCCGGGACGGGGCGGGCGCGGGGGGCGCGGCCCCGGTGCCGGGCGGGGAGGCGGGGGCCGTGCTACTGGCGGGAGTTGATTTTCCGTCAGTTTCTGCCGAAGCGCCGGGCGTCGAGCCGGCGGCGAGGGTGGCGACGTCCGCGAGGGTGAGGGTGGTGAGGGCGTCGAGGTCGAGGGTGGTGAGGTGGGTGGCGAGGTCGGCGGCGGGGCCGTAGCGGGTGCGGAGGGCGAGGCTCCAGGCGGCCAGGTCGTGGCTCTCCAGGTGGAGTTCGCCGTCGAGGAGGGTGTCGGGGCGGAGGGTGTCGGTCCAGTCGGCGGGTCGGCCGAGGACGGTGCGCAGGAGGTCGGCGACCTCGCGGAGCGGGGGGTGCGCGGTCATGGCCGGGGTTTGACGGCGCGCAGGGCGCCGTAGGTGATGACGCCGGTGTCGAAGCCCTTCTTCATCAGGGGCCCGGCGTGGAAGAAGCCGAGGACGTCGACGCCCCGGGTCCGGGCCAGGTCGCGCATCGCGGCGGGGCCGCGGTCGATCTGCGGGATGCGGGCGAAGGCGGGGTCCCAGGAGTTGGCGACGGCGGCGCTCCAGTCGGCGACGGCGACGTCGGTGAAGCCGGCGGCGCGGGCGAGTCCTTCGTGCTCCTCCAGGGAGGAGAAGTCGGGCATCACCTGGTGCTGCAGGATCTGCCGGACGAGTGCGCGCTCGTCGGCGTCGAGCGCGCCGTCGCGGACGGCCCAGGTGGCGACGGCGAGGGTGCCGCCGGGGCGGAGCAGGCGGTGGGCCTCGGCGAAGAAGGCGGGACGGTCGGGGAGGTGCATGAGGCTCTCCATCGCCCAGACCACGTCGAAGGCGGCATCGGGGTGTCCGGTGGAGAGGGCGTCCTGCTGGTGGAAGCGGGCGCGGTGGTCGAGGCCGGCGGCGCGGGCCTTCTCGTTGGCGCGGGCGGCCTGGCGGGCGCTGAGCGTGACGCCTTCGACGGTGCAGCCGAGCGGGCCGGCCAGTTGGAGGGCGGGGCCGCCGATGCCGCAGCCGACGTCGAGGATCCGGGAGCCGGCCGGGACGGCGGCGTGTTCGACCAGTTCGCGCACCAGCCGGTCGGTGGCGGCGTGCCGGTCGGCGCCGTCCAGGGCGGGGCTCTGGCCCTCGTCCCAGAAGCCGTGGTGGACGTGTTCGCCCCACAGCTCCTCGTACAGGTCGAGGGTGATGTCGTAGTAGCGCTCCACGGCCGTGTTCAGGCCGGAGTCGGTCGCGGGTTCGCGGGCTGGTTCCACTGCAGGGTCCACTGGGCCGGTCCTCAAAAAGTTGACATGGATGCGCCCATAAATGGCGGCCGGAAATGCCGCGGAAATGCGCGCGATAACGTCGGATTGGTCTGGTCCATCGCAAGATCGACCCGCCGGGGAAACGACCCGTGGGCATGCGGATGACACTCCGGCCGCAGCGGCGGCGGCAGCGGGGCATGCCGGGCGGGGGCGGCGGTGGAGCTGACCGGTCGTCAGCGGACGATCCGTCAGGAGCTGGCAACAGGCTGCCGTACCAGGCGAGTTGGCCAACCGGCGGTCACACTAGCGAGGGGGTGCTCCCCCGTCAACGCAGCGGACGCGACCGACGGGGGCGACCGGCGGGAGCGGGGCCGGGGCGGGCCGGCGGCGGGCCCGGGGCGGGTTCGGGGCGGCGGAATTCGGCCGGGGCGCGGATTCCGGTAACAGGTCTTGACACCCGGTCAATTCAGCGTTGAAAGTTCGGCGTGGGAATTTCACAGGTTCCCCACGACCGTGCCAGGAAGAGGTTCGGGTTCTCCATGAAAGACGTTTCGGCAGCTCCGGCGCATAGCGTGGGAGCGCTCCCACAGGCCCCGTCCGGGCCGTTGGCACCCGAATGGGTCGACGAGGTGCTCCTGCGCGGCCCGGGCGCCGAGCCCTGCCTCTTCTTCGACGGACCGGTCACCCGGGACGGGCTGCGCCGGCTGGTCCGGGAGCGGCAGGCCGCGCTGGGCGCGGCCGGGCTGCGCCGGGGCGGGTCGGTGGCGATCCGGTTGGCGCCCTCGCTCGAACTGGTCGTCCAGCTGCTGGCCGGCTGGCGGACC
The DNA here is from genome assembly GCF_053603035.1 of Kitasatospora sp. NPDC004272. NCBI lineage: Bacteria > Bacillati > Actinomycetota > Actinomycetes > Kitasatosporales > Streptomycetaceae > Kitasatospora > Kitasatospora sp. NPDC004272. Next base: position 37,375 of record NZ_JBSGET010000061.1, read on the forward strand.
GGGGCCCGGGTGGCGCTGCTCGACCACCGGCTGACCCCGTTCGAGACCGACCGGGCGCTGGAGCGGCTGGCGCCGCAGGTGCTGGTCGACGCGGAGCACCCGGTGCCGGGCGGTCCGGCCCGCGGCCACTACCGGCAGCTCGCCCGGGTCACCGCCCGGCCGGGCCGGCCGGCCGGGGGGCCGCACGCGCTGGTCCAGCTCAGCTCGGGATCGACCGGCCCGGCGAAGGTGATCGGGCGGACGGCGGCCGACCTGGTCGCCGAACTCGGCCGGTACGAGCGGATCGACGGGGTCCCCCGGGCGGGCGAGCGGATGGTCTCGCTGGCCTCGCCGGTGCACGTGCTGGGCCTGGTCGGCGGTCTGCTGCACTGCCTGCACGCGGGGGTGCGGCTGGCCTTCCCCGAACGGATCACGGCCGAGGGCGTGCTGGCCGCGGTGGCGGCCGGCCCCGAACCGACCACCCTGCTGGGCGTGCCGTTCCACCTGGAACTGCTGGGCTGGGCGGCCGATCCGCCCCGGCTCCCCCAGCTGACCGGCATGACCACCGGCGGCGAGCCGGTCCGCGCCGAGGTCCACCGGGCCTTCGTCGACCGGTACGGCGTCCGGCTGGGCAGCATGTACGGGATGACCGAGGTCGGCGTGATCGCCACCGACCTGTTCGGGGCGCACCGCCCCGAACTGACCCCCGCGCCGGGCCTCGGCCTGCGCGAGGCGGACGGCGAACTGCTGGTCGCCGCCGAGCGCTCGCCCTACCTGGACCCGGCCGGCGCGGAGCGCTGGGCCGACGGCTGGCTGCGCACCCGGGACGGCGGGTCGGTCGATCCCGGGACCGGGCGGGTCCGGGTCCGCGGGCGGCTCGACTCGCAGGTGTCGGTCGGCGGGCTGAAGGTCGACCTGACCGAGGTCGAGCACACCGTGGCCGCGCTGCCCGAGGTCGAGTCCGCGGTCGTCCTGCACGGCTCCGCGATCGAGGCGTACCTGGTGCTCGCCCCCGGCGGCACCGCGGCCGCGGTCGAGGAACGGCTGGCCGAGCGGTTGGCGGCGTACAAGCGGCCCCGGCTGCTGCACGTGCTGGAGCGGCTGCCGCGGACCGCCACCGGGAAGCCGGTGCGCGACCGGGCCGCGCTGGCGGCGGCCGTCCGGCGGCCCTGAGCGCCCTGAGCGTTTGAGCGTCAATGGCATGGTCCTGAACGGCCCGGCCCCGGCGGCCGGGACCCGAGAAGTCGAAGCAACCGAAGAAGAAGAGGAAGGAGCGGCGATGTCCACCGAGGCGATCACCCTCGACGAGATCCGCGCGTTCGTGCTGTCCGCGCTGGGCGAGATGAACTACGACACCACCGACATCGACGACGACACCCGGCTCGGCCCGGCCGGCGCGGACCTGGAGTCGCTGGCGCTGGCCGAGCTGGGCGTCCGGGTGGAGGAACGGTTCGGCGTCCGGTTCGACGACGACGAGGCGGAGCTGCTGGGCACCATGACGGTCGGCGAGTTCGGTGCGGCGGTGGCCGCCCGGCTCGCGTCCGCGACGGCGGGGCACTGACCGTGGCGGTGACGGCCAGGGAGGAAGTGCTCGCGCTGCTCGCGGAGTTCGGCGGGCGGACGCCGCAGGAGGTGCCGGAGCGGATCGACTCGATGGAGCTGGCCTGGCTGGCGCACGTGATCGAGCAGCGGCACGGACAGCGGCTGGACGACGACACGCTGGCCCGGATCGCCACGGTGTCCGACGCCGCACTGCTGCTGGACGGGCTCCGGACCGGGACGCAGCGGTAGCGGCGGGACGGGACAGAGCAGGACGGGACACAGCGGCAGCGGGGGGACGGGACGGAGCGGGAGAGCGACCGGACCCGGTGGGCGGCCCCGTACGGCCGGGCCGCCGGACGGCGCGGGACGCACGGAACGCACGGAACGCACGGAACGCACGCGGAAGAGTCGATGACAGGGCGAGACGCACGAAGGGGAGGTGACCGAGGATGACCGACACCGTACTGACGGCCGTCCGTCGGGGCCCCCGGTCCGTGGTGCTCGGCGGGACGGGGGTGCTGAGCGCGTTCGGGCGGGGCGTGGGGCCGCTGCTCGGGGCGGCGCTGGAGGGGCGGGCGGCGTTCGGCCCGGTGGGGCGGTTCGAGGTGGCCGGGCGGCGGACCGACCGGGCCGCCGTGCATCCCGAACCGCTGCGCCTGGAGGCGGAGTTGGACCGGGTGGTCGAGGAGGCGTGCGGGGCGGCGGGGCTGTCCGGGGCGGAGCGGGCCGACTGTCCGCTGTACCTGGCGGTGCACGGCGATCCGGCGCTGGCCCGGGCGGTGCCCGAGCGGCGCGCGGAGCACGCGGTGGGCGCGTTCGCGGCCGCCGTGGCCCGGCGGACCGGCCTGTCGGGCCACGGCGGCCGGGCGTACACCTCGGGCTGCACGGCCTCGGCCGACGCGGTCGCGGACGCCGCCTCGGCGGTGGCGCGCGGCCGGGTGGAGCGGGTGGTGGTGGCGGCCGGGTACCTGGTGGAGGCGGACCAGTTCGCGGTGTTCGACGCGGGCGGGGCGCTGGCCCGGGACGGGCGGGTGCGCCCGTTCAGCGCGGGCCGGACGGGGCTGCTGCTCGGGGACGGGGTGGCGGCGGTGGTGGTCGAGGCGGCGGACGCGGCCCGGGCCCGGGGCGTCGATCCGCCCGCCGTGCTGGCGGGTTGGGGCCGCGCGGGCGATGCGTACCACGTCTGCCGGCCCCGGCCGGACGGGGCGGGGCTGGCCCGGGCGATCGGGGCGGCGCTGCACCGGGGCGGGGTGGGACCGGAGCGGGTCGGGTACGTGAACGCGCACGGCGCGGGCAGCGTGCTCGGCGACCGGGCCGAGGCGGCGGCGCTGCTGCGGGCGCTCGGACCGGCGGGCGCGCGGGTGCCGGTCTCCTCGACCAAGTCGGTGCACGGCCAGGCCCTGGAGGCCGGGGCGCTGCTCGAACTGGTGCTGACGGTGGCCGCGCTGCGGGCCGGCCGGCTGCCGGTGAACGCCGGGCTGCTGGGCCCGGACCCGGACTGCCCGCTGAACCTGGTGCGGGCCTTCGACACCCCGGCACCGCCGCCGGGTGCGTACGCGCTCAGTCTCAGCACGGCGTTCGGCGGCGCGAACACGGCGCTGCTGGTGGGTGTCCGGTGAGCGCCGACGGGCTGCGGGAGCTGGCGGTGGCGGCCGGGTTGCGGGTGGTGGCGGCCGGGCGGTGGCCGGAGTCGGCGGCGGACGTCGTGCTGCCGGTGCTGCCGGGGTTCGTGGCGTCCTCGTTCAGCCCGCTGGCCGCCGAGGCCGCCCGGCGCTGCTTGGACGCGCACCCGTCCGGGTCCGGTGCCGGGGGGCCGGTGACCGCGGTGGTGGTGGCCAGTGCGCTGGGTGATCTGGCGGGGGCGGTGCGGGTGGCGGGGGCGGTGGACGGCGGGGAGCGGCTCGGGCCGCTGCTGTTCTTCCAGGCCGTGCCGAACGCGGTGGCCGGGCACCTGGCGGCGCGCCGGGACCTGACCGGTCCGGTGGTGTGCGTCGGTGACGCCCGCTCCGGGGTGGCGGTCGCCGAGGGGCTGCTCGCGGACGGGGACGCCGGGCTCGTCCTGCTGGTGCTGGTCGAGCAGTCGGCCGTACCGGGCGGGGCGGAGCGCGCCGCCGCCGTGCTGCTCGCGCCGCCGGACGCGTACTGACCGGGGCGGGGTCACCGGGCCCCGCCGGGGCGCCGCACCGGCTCGCACCGGCTCGCGCAGGAGAGACACCGGGCCCGCCGGGCGCTGGTGCGCAACACGTCGTCAGCTGGAGGGAGCACGGGCATGGGCACGGACGTCACGGTCACCGGGATGGGTCTGGTGACGCCGGTCGGCGGCAGCGCCGGGGCGGTGTTCGACGCGATGTGCGCGGGCCGGTCGGGGCTGCGCCGGCCGGATCCGGACGGGCCGTTGGCCGGGTCGCTGGAGGTGGCGGGGTTCGCTCCGCCGATCGATCCGGTGTCGGTGCTGCCGGCGCCGGAGACCCGGGTGGTGGACCGGTACATCGTGCTGGCGCTGCGGGCGGCGGCGGACGCGCTGGCGGACGCCGGGATCGTGGCGGGCCGGGACGTGGACCCGTACCGGATCGCGGTGGTGCTGTCGGGGACGGGCGGGCTGGCGACGCTGGAGTCGCAGGTGGTGGCGCGCACCGAGCGCGGGCGGCTGGGGGTGAGCCCGTACCTGCTGCCGGGGATGCTGCCGAACATGGCGGCGGCCCGGGTGGCGATCGGGCACGGCATCCGGGGCTACAGCTCCTCGGTGGGGACGGCGTGCGCGGCGGGGGCGCAGTCGGTCGCGGAGGGGTGGCGGCTGCTGCGCGAGGGGTTGGCGGACGTGGTAGTGGCGGGTTGTGCGGAGGCGCCGCTGTTTCCGACGCTGGCCGACACCTTCGCCAACGCCCGTGCGCTGGCCCGTGGTTGGGCCGACGATCCGGCGGGGGCGAGCCGGCCGTTCGACCGGCGGCGCAGTGGTCTGGTGCTGGGCGAGGGCGCGGGCGTGCTGGTGCTGGAGCGGGCCGCGCACGCGGACGGCCGGGGCGCGGCGGGGTACGCGGACGTGCTGGGCTGGGGGGCGACCAACGACGCGCACCACCCGACCACGCCGCGCCCGGACGGGGAGGGCGCGGCGGCCTGCATGCGGCTGGCGCTGCGCTGCGCGGGTCTGGCGCCGGGGGACGTGGGCTACGTGAACGCGCACGGCACCGGCACCCGGCTGGGTGACCGGGCGGAGGCGTCGGCCCTCCGGCAGGTGTTCGGGGCGGACGGGCCGCCGGTGAGCGCGACCAAGGCGGTCACCGGGCACCTGTTGGGCGCCTCGGGGGTGGTGGAGACGGCGGTGTCGGTGCTGGCGCTGCGGCGCGGGCTGCTGCCGCCGACGCACAACCTGGACGACCCGGATCCGGAGTGCGCGCTGGACCACGTCCGCGGGGGGCCGCGTCCGGCGCCGGGGGTCCGGCACGTGCTGGCGAACTCGTTCGGGTTCGGTGGCCACAACGTCAGCCTGGTGCTGGGCCCGCCGAGCACGGTGCTGGCCCGCCAGGTCTGAGCAACTTCCGCCAATGACAAGCGAACTGATGCTCCGTCGGAGAAGAGAAGGAACTGCACGCGATGGATTTCCTCGATCTCGACCACGTCGAGTTCCACGTGGGGGACGCGCGCCAGGCGGCGTACGTGCTGTCCGCGGGGCTCGGCTTCCGCCTGCTGGCGCAGGGCGGTCCGGAGACCGGCCTGCCCGGGCAGCGCAGTCTGCTGCTGGGGCAGGGCGACTGCCGGGTGCTGCTGACCTCGGGCCTGGAGCCGGGGCACCCGGCGGCGCGGTACGTCGCCCGGCACGGGGACGGGGTGGCCGTGCTGGCGTTCGGCACGCCGGACGTGACGGCCGCGTACGCGGGCGCGGTGGCCGGCGGGGCGCTCGGGCTGGAGCCGCCGCGGGAGCGCGGCGGGGTGGTGACGGCGGTGGTGTCGGGCTTCGGTGACGTGGTGCACCGGCTGGTGGAGCGGCGGGGCGCGGGCGGGGGGTTCCTGCCGGGCCTGGTCGCGGTGCCGCAGGCGTCCGGCTCGCCGGGGCCGAGAGCTCAGGAGCAGGAGCAGGGGCCGGCGCCGGAGTGGGTGCGGGCGATCGACCACGCGGCGGTGTGCGTGCCGGACGGGCGCCTGGACGACACGGTGGCGTACTACCGGGCGGCGTTCGGGTTCGAGGTGGTCTTCGAGGAGTACATCGAGGTCGGCGGGCAGGGCATGTTCTCCCGGGTGGTGCAGAGCCCGTCGGGCGGGATCACCCTGACGCTGATCCAGCCGGACGGGGCGCGCGAGCCGGGGCAGGTGGACGACTTCCTGGCCTGGCACGGCGGCCCGGGCGTGCAGCACCTGGCGCTGTCCTGCGCCGACGTGGCCGGGGCGGTGGACGCGATGGCGGCGCGCGGGGTCGGGTTCGCCCCGACGCCGGACGCCTACTACGACACCCTGCCGGTGCGCCCGGCGGAGCGGCTGCGCAGCCGGGGGATCCTGCTGGACCGGGACCACTGGGGCGAGCTGTACCAGATCTTCGCGACCTCGCTGCACGTGCGGCGGACGTTCTTCTGGGAGCTGATCGAGCGGCACGGCGCCCGCACCTTCGGCACCGCGAACATTCCGGCGCTGTACGCGGCCAAGGAGCGCGAGCTGGCGGCCCTGCGGGTTCCGGCGGCGCGCGGCGGGGTGGTGGCGAAGTGAGCACCGGGACGGGTGAGCTGCGGTTCGAACTGACCGCCGGGGAGCTGGAGTTGCTGCCGGACGAGGCGGACGTCGCGTTCTACGCGGAGCACGGCTGGTACCTGAGCCGGCCGGTGTTCTCGGAGGCCGAGGTGGACGCCCTGGCGGCGGCCGCCGAGGCGTACTACGCGGGCGCGCGCAGCCGGGAGCTGCCGGTGCGCCCGCCCCGGCTGGCGGCCTGGAAGCCGGCGGACGGGCCGGTGCAGCGGCACAACGACTACGTGCACTACGAGAGCGACCCGATCGCGCGGGTGCTGCGCAAGCCGCTGCTGGGGGCGGTGGCGGCGCTGCTGGCGGGGGTGTCGGAGATCCGGGTGTTCCAGTCGACGCTGATCCTGAAACCGGCGGTGGCGGGCGAGCCGAGCAACGTGGTGCCCTGGCACATCGACAAGCACTACTGGTCGACGTCGAGTTCGGAGCGGATGCTGACGGCGTTCGTGCCGTTCCACGACTGCGACGAGGAGATGGGCACGCTGACGGTGGTGGACGGCAGCCACCGCTGGCGGGAGGTGGGCCGGGAGGACTCGGTGACCCGGCACTTCGCGGACCGCGACCGGGGCGACCTGGAGCGGCTGCTGGCGCTGAACGCGGCGCACAACGGCGCGGAGGTGCGGAAGGTGCCGCTGGTGATCCCGAAGGGTCACGTGTCCTTCCACCACTGCCGCACGTACCACGGCTCGGGGCCGAACGTCAGCGGGCGGCCGCGCCGGGCGGTCTCCTTCCACCTGCAGGACGGGGCGAACGAGTACCGGCGCTTCCCGCTCTCGGACGGCGGCGCGGCGGTGTACAACCACGACGTGCTGGTGCGCCGGCTGCCGGACGGGCGGCCGGACTACGCGGACCCGGAGTTCTGCCCGGTGCTGTGGCGTTCCGCCGGGGCGGGCCGTGATGGCTGCTGACGCGGACCTGTACCGGACGGTGGCGCTGATCCGGGGCTTCGAGCGGCGGGCGGTGGAACTGGTCCGGGCGGGGGTGGTGCCGGGCGGCGTCCACCCGTACACCGGGCAGGAGGCGATCGCGGCGGGAAGTTGCGCGGCGCTGCGGCCGGACGACGTGATCACCTCGACCCACCGGGGGCACGGGCACGTGCTGGCGAAGGGGGCCGACCCGGCCCGGACGATGGCCGAACTGGCGGGCCGGGAGCCGGGGTTGAACCGGGGCCGGGGCGGTTCGATGCACGCGGCGGACTTCTCGCTGGGGGTGCTGGGCGCGAACGCGATGGTGGGCGCGGCGGTGCCGATCGCGGCGGGTGCGGCCTGGGCGCTGCGCCGGGCGGGCTCGGACCGGGTCGCGGTGGCGTACTTCGGGGACGGCGCGGTGAGCCAGGGCGTGGTGCTGGAGGCGTTCAACCTGGCGGCGCTGTGGCGGGCGCCGGTGGTGCTGGTGTGCGAGAACAACGGGTTCGCGACCTCGACCCGGACGGCGGACGCGGTGGCGGGCAGCATCCTGGGCCGGGCCCGGGCGTTCGGCATCCCGGCGCACGCGGTGGACGGGACGGACCCGCGGGCGGTGCTGGACGCGACGGCCGCGGCGGTGGCCCGGGCCCGGGCCGGC